>NZ_CAWUDN010000004.1:0-164753 GCF_963920915.1 Nostoc sp. PCC 9305 | reverse complement strand
AAATCTGGGAGAGGCAGCCAAACCCTACGTCAAAGACATTCTCGATTTCCTCAAGGATAAAACCGTTAACCCTTATGTTCGTTCCCGTGCAGCATCGGCATTGGAAAATTTGGGAGAGTCTGCCAAACCCTACGTCAAAGACATCGCTGACATCCTCAAGGATAAAACAGTTGACTCAAATGTTCGTTCCAGTGCAGCATCGGCATTGGGAAATCTGGGAGAGGCAGCCAAACCCTACGTCAAAGACATTCTCGATTTCCTCAAGAATAAAACCGTTAACCCCTATGATCGTTCCGGTGCAGCAGAGGCATTGGGAAATCTGGGGGAGGCAGTCAAACCCTACGTCAAAGACATCATCGACATCCTCAAGGATAAAACCGTTGACCCCTCTGTTCGTTCCTATGCAGCATCGCCATTGGGAAAGATACAACAACTCAACCTGAATAATATTGTTGTAATTCTGGATAGCATCTATTACGCAGGTCAATCAGAATTTGCACAGTGGCGATTTTTGACATATTTTCTGAGTGGCGGCACAGATGAAGTCAAAACACTGCTTACATGGCTGGGTTTTCCTGAGACGAAAAAAATTCCTGTTTCATTAAGCCACGATCGCGGTGATAAAACTCTCAAAATCTTTGCCCAAGCCTGGGAACCTAGCCAAGGTTTTCCACGATTACGCGAAGACTTAGCAAAGCAAATTGCTGTGGTTGCGAGAAAAGTCCATTGGAAACCGCAAGATATTGTTATTTTAGAAACTCATTACAACAACCTCAAAAACGCCCGCTACAACGAAGCTGATTCGCTGCAATCAGTAATAGTTAACCTCAAAACTTGGCAGTGGTTGTTCAACGCCAGAACAACTATTTTGATTCATGCTGCCTTTTGGCTTGCCCTCATCTTCGCTTATCCCAAATTTCCCCAAGTTCAAGCCATCTTCTTCTGGAACCCTTGGGTGAGGCGCATTCTCGGTGTCGGCTACGTCGGCTTAATTCTCACCTGGGTTCCCTTTTTCCGCGAAAAGTTATTTGAACCCTTCAAGCCTTCCCTACTAGCCGATGCCGGGTTGGATAATTTTAACCCCGAAGCTTACTTCCCAAATTCTAAAGTGAAAGTTCCTGGTGTCGAGGAACCCGTACCAATTACTCAAGTGCTACCTAACATCAAAGGACAAGTCATTTTGGAAGGTGATTCTGGCTTGGGTAAGTCAATGTATCTGCGCTATTTGGTAAAAACTTCTGGGCGGCTTGTGGTTTATCTACCTGCACACAAATGTGACAAAGGGGTAATTGAGGCAATTCAAGCCAAGCTGCACGGACAAGCACAAGATGCTGATTTTCTCAAGAACTTAATTTACAGTGGCGCATTAGATATTTGCATTGACGGACTCAATGAAGTTACCGCCGACACTAGGGCAAAAATCTGTCAGTTTGCCGAAAGCTATTTCCGGGGTAACATCATCATGACCACCCAACCCCTAGAGTGGACACCACCCTCAACAGCCAAAATATATAAATTGCTGCCCCTTGAGGAACCGCAAATTCAGCAATTTCTGATTTCCCGTCAGCCACGACTGCCCAAAAATGCCAAAGTTCAAGGTACTGATTATGAGCAAGCCACTGCTAGTTTTTTAACCAAAGCCCTCAGTAATCAGCAATCACCACAAGAATTAAGCGCCATTGAGAAGGTTCTCTCTAACCCAATGGATTTAACTGTGGTAGCCCTGATGCTATCCCAAGGCGAATACCCCGATTTGTTTCACTTGCAACAACATCAATATCAATTGATGGCAGCAGAATATTTGCAAGAGTGGAACCAGGAATTTCCCCTGAAAAAATTTTCCGATGCTGTCTATCAAATGCGGCTGAAGGATGAGCAAGCGTTACCTGCGGATGAATTTTACCAGGTATTACAGTCATTGGAAGACGATAAATATAAAATGGTTGTCAGCCGTCAGTGGCAAGACGAAAAAGGCGAAGCCAAGAGAGAATGGTACTTTCGCCACGATAAGATTATGGATTTCTTTTTGGTGCAGAACTTTCTCGGCGAGAGTGAGGAAGCTAAAAACCGTCTCATTGACCACATGGACGACCCTCGTTTTCGTGGTGTCTACTTTTTGCTAGCAACTTTACTCCCGTTAGATGCTGCCAAAGAACTGAAGGAAAAATTAGTTCAATACGCCGCCGATACCAAAGACCATACTGTGAGTGATACCTTTGTGCAATTGTTGCGGCCAAGGTCGTGATATTAATTCGTAATTCGTAATTCGTAATTCGTAATTCGTAATTGAGAAAGAGACTTATAGTCTGAGGGAAAATTTTTGATTTAATTAAAATGAGTATTTTAGCTCCATTAATGAGTCTTTGAACTCCATTAATGAGTCTTTGAACTCCATTAATGAGCCTTTGAACTCCATTAATGAGCCTCTGAACTCCATTAATGAGCCTCTGAACTCCATTAATGAGTCTTTGAACTCCATTAATGAGTATTTTAGCTCCATTAATGAGCCTCTGAACTCCATTAATGAGTCTTTGATATTAAATATATTGCGATCGCAGCTTAAAACAGATAAATTTAGGCAGAGCGATGTCTGACCACAAGCCGCTCTGCATCTACGCCGACACCAGCCAAATCAACGACTACAGGAATATCTAGCGATCGCAGATGTTCTGCATTACAATTCCAGACAGCATCAGCACTTTAGGTGAATCCAACGCGCCAGCACTGAGAATAACTTCCTGATTTACAAAGGTTTGGTGCATCGTCATGAGTGGAAACTAGATTTCCAATTTTGGAAATAAGAGCCATTACTGCCTTTAAATGCTGCGAAATAACTGAAATAAAAATCTGACCTTTCACGTCATATAGAAAAACTAATGCTAAACCTAAACCCTCAGCAAGTTTTCTTACTAGGGAATGGAAGCGAGGTTTTCTAGATAATAGTAAAAAGTCAGATATTAGAATGAGTGGAAAAAGAGATTGTGTTTGTCCTACTACCAGGTAGAATTAATACTCAGTTCACCTGGAACTAAGCTTAATAAATGGGCAAAGGAATTAATCACGACCCCAGTTGCGATCGCGCTCATAGCGACGGTTATTGTCATAAATGTTGCGAAGGTTATTATCGCGCTCATAGCGACGGTTATTATCACGCTCATAACGGCGATTGTTATCGCGCTCATAGCGACGGTTATTATCGCGCTCATAACGGCGATTATTATCGCGCTCATAACGGCGATTATTATCGCGCTCATAACGGCGATTATTCTCGCGCTCATAGCGACGGTTATTATCGCGGTCATAACGGCGATTGTCACGAATGTTGCGAAGGTCGTTCTGGCGGTCATAATCACCATTTCTGTAGTGGCGACTGTGACGTTCGTAGTTACCATCATCGTTGCGTTGATGGCTGTAGCTATCTAACTGAGCAACATCATACGTTGGTGTATTAGCATCAGCTTTTGGAGAAATAGCCAAAGCTGAAGCAGATGCTATCAAGCCGGCGAGCAAAATAGAAGTAAAGCGGTTCATGATGTGAGTCAAAAATTATTGACAGTAATTTATGCAAGTCCAGTCTGTTTAGGAAGAGCAGATTCCACAAGTCTTTAAATCAATCCTAACAGTGTTGAATAACTCGAAAAGTTTTCTTGGGTGCGGTGGTTGAGAAAAGTTTTGTTGTTTGTGATACTTTCTGACCTTCCAAATCCCATAAAAAGTTAAAATTAAAATGAGTCTTTAAACTCCGTTAGGAGCCTTGCAAAAATAATTTGAATAATTTTGATGGGGAAGTTAAGCTCACAAGTCGTTCCAGATTAAATTTGTACAACTTATTTTTACATGATGCCTTAATGAGCCTTTGATATCAAATACCTTACGATCGCATCCTTACTCAAACCTACCAGCTAGCTAATGCTCCAATCCACGAAAAAAACGCACACCAATTATAATTAGTGTGCGTCTGCGGTTAGATTTTAGAAATTCTCGAACTTAGCGATCGCATCCTTCATTTTATCCACCACCTCATCTACAGGGATAACTCCCAATTCCCCAGAGGCGCGGGTACGTATACTCAAGGTGTTGGTTTCCACTTCCTTCGCTCCCACCACTGCCATCACGGGTATTTTTTCTTTCTCTGCATTGCGAATCTGTTTACCCAAGCGATCGCCACTGGTATCAACTTCTGCACGGATGCCCAATGCTCTCATCTTCGCCACCACATCTTTAGCAAAATCTAGCTGTGTATCACCCACTGGCAGTAATCTAGCTTGCACTGGCGCTAACCACAAAGGGAAATCACCTGCATATTCTTCAATTAAAATCCCAATTAGCCGTTCCAACGAACCAAAAGGCGCACGGTGAATCATCACCGGGCGTTTGCGAACACCATCTTCGGCAACGTACTCTAAATCAAAGCGTTCTGGCAAATTGTAATCTACTTGTACAGTTCCTAATTGCCACTCCCGTTCTAAAGCATCACTGACAATAAAATCTAGTTTTGGCCCGTAGAAAGCTGCTTCTCCAATTCCCTCAAAATGTTCCATTCCCAAGGTTTCAACAGCCCGGCGAATAGCATTCTCAGCCTGATTCCAAGCTTCATCAGAACCGATATACTTATCACTAGCTGGATCGCGGAAACTCAGTCGTGCTTTGAAATTCCCCAATTGCAAAGTCTTAATCACTGACAAGATCAAATCCACTACCTTGAGGAATTCGTTGTCTAACTGTTCTGGGGTGACAAATATGTGGGCATCATCTTGAGTGAAACCCCGCACCCGTGTTAAACCACCCAATTCCCCTGATTGTTCGTAGCGGTAAACAGTACCAAATTCTGCTAGCCGCATCGGTAGTTCCCGATAGGAACGCAACTCACTTTTATATATTTGGATATGAAAAGGGCAATTCATAGCTTTGAGAACAAAGCCTTGTTCCTGGGCAGCAGCTTCCTCATTTTCTGCCATCATCGGGAACAGATCGTCTTTATATTTCTGCCAGTGTCCAGAGGTTTTAAATAAATCCACTCTGCCAATATGAGGGGTGACAACCTGCTGGTAGCCACGTTTGATTTGTTCTTGCTTGAGGAAGTCTTCTAAAGTACTCCGCAACAAAGTACCTTTGGGTGTCCATAAAGGTAAACCCGGCCCTACTTGGTCAGAAAATATAAATAATCCTAGTTCCTTACCCAGTTTCCGGTGATCTCGCCGTAGCGCTTCTTCTTTGCGTCGCTTATATTCAGTGAGTTGTTCTGGGCTTTCCCAGGCGGTGGCGTAGATGCGTTGTAGTTGGGCTTTAGTTTCATCCCCACGCCAATAAGCGCCAGCAACGCTTTCTAGTTCAATTGCTTTCGGGTTTAATTCACTGAGATTTTCCAGATGAGGCCCCGCGCACAAATCCCACCATTCATTCCCCAGGTGGTAAATCGTGATGGGTTCATTTTTGATATCTGCTAAAATTTCTAGCTTGTAAGGTTCCTTAATTTCCTGAATCCGGCGTTCGGCTTCTTCGCGGCTGACTTCTTCCCGAATTACTGCCAGTTTGCGATTGATAATCTTCGCCATCTCTTTCTTGATGGCTTTGAGATCGTTTTCGCTAAATGGTTCTGGGTTGTCGAAGTCATAGTAAAAACCGTTTTCAATCCAAGGGCCGATTGTAACTTGTGCCTTGGGAAACAGCTTTTGTACCGCCATTGCCATTACATGGGAAGCAGTGTGGCGAATCTTTTTTAAGTTCTCCGATTCGCTGGTACGCGGTAAATAAATTTTTTCAACTTGTTCTGACTGTTGTGACTGATTTGATGAATTTGGCGACATTGGCTGCTGAACCGTTGGCGAAGTGATTACAAAAGTTGATTTATCTGAATCTGTAGGCTTATTCAACTATAACGACTTTGGTTAAGTAGTCATTTGTCCGTTGTCATTTGTCCGTTACAAATAACTAATGACTAATAACTAATGACTCCGCATAGCGGTTTGATTCTGAGTCCTGAATTTTGACTCCTGAATTCTTCTTCAATCCAAAAATAAAGATAAATTTTTGATTTGTTACCTGAGTGTCAAATTCAGGATTGCCCGCGCTCGCTAAATTATCTTATGAATTGCAACTCGGTGTCATATATACCTATAGTTACCTCTCCAAAGGCACTGTACAAACCAGATATCAAGACTATATAATAAATTTTGTGCCCTTTGTTACAAAATTTCACATCACGAAATTATGAGAGAAACCCAAAAAGTATTAAGAAAGGTAAATAACGTTAATATTAGTAAGCAAGTTTGAAATATCTCTCTCATTTATGTCAGACTCAAATTTACCAGGGACAGAGTTGCTGAAAACGGTTTTAGATCCGCTGCTGGAAGATTTTCAGCATTGGTTTACGCGATCGCGCCATTTACTCGAAACTGAGGAATTATCATTTATGAGTCACCAAGAGCAATCTGACTTGCTCTTGCGGGTCAAACAAGCGCAAGATGAACTAAATACGGCGAAGATGCTATTTAATGCAACTGATAAACAAGTCGGAATTGATATGGCAACGTTAATGCCTTGGCATGAATTAGTGACAGAATGCTGGAATGTCGCAATTCGCTTTCGTCAAGGACGTGAAGTCTAAGCGCAAAGTTTCGGCAGACTACTTAGCGATGTCTCAAAACTAGCCAAGGAAGCGTCTACGCAAGATGGTAAATCAGTCGTTAAAAAGATAGTAGAAAACTCTTAACAATTTCTTAACATTAACTGGATTAGCAAAATAATGTATCCTATGCTACCGTAAGTGGAATAACGGTTGACAAATAGCTTCATATAAATGTAAGCGCCTGAAAAGTGCGTAGAATACTCGTCTTAACTGTGAGTACAGTATCGGCGAAAAAAAGCGTTACAAAATAAAGTTTTAAAAATTGCTGTTCTGGAGGAAAATTCAATGTTACATCTGCTTTACATTCTTGCTTTTACAATCCTTGCATTTATAGCTGTTGGCAACTTAATCCGTAACCTGATTATGTTCAGTTTCGATCGGGAGCGAACTTACCCGACGAACTCCTCGCCAATAAATAACCAAGGAAACTATGGTTATTATTCGTCAAAGAAACAGTTTGTACCCCATCCAGAGTTATTAGATAGCGCTGGCAACTTAATTAAAGAGCCACTTTTGGTAATGCGTTCAATTAACGTTGAAGATGCGCGTCAACATCTCGATGCACTTTACGAAGCATCCCCAGGACATAAAAGAGATAATTCCGAAGAAGCATAAAAAAGTAGAGACGCGATTAATCGCGTCTTTTAGCAATTTGGGTGTAAATGATTGTTGTTTTTACATCCTTAATTTTTTTAGTAGAAATTTATTCCCATATCAATCAGTCAATGTAGCTTTTTTGCATTTTGTTAAAATACTCGCGATCGCAGGCGGATACAATTTTCATTCTATTTAGCGAATTTCCAACTCTTTTTTAGCACTTTTCAACTGTCTCCAGAGGATGTGAATTTGTTTGTAAGCCTCTTCTGGAGAAAGTTTACCACTAGTTTGGAGGCTGCAAATGTAGTTTACCCGTTGAGAAAAATCTTGAAGACTAGCATTAAATACTAGATACTCTGGTTTAAATTGCCCATAATATGGACTACGAGGATATAGAAAATCACATAGTTCGGATAGTAAATCAGGTTGTCGGTTCATAAGTATTTAGAGTATTAGGGATTAGAAATTATCTAATTGGAAAATTTTAACAAAGCTTTCGCGCACCCTTTTGACAAGCATTACAGAAAGAAGTTTGAGGTTGAAAGTCGAGACAGCCAAAGGCTTCCTCAGAACAAGCTTTCATTGGATGTACAGTACACTTAAGGCGATAGTCATTAGTGAAATATTCACAAGCATGACAAGGAATTTCATGTAGCTTTTTTAAATAATTTATCCCTTGTTTTAAAGTAAACCAGATACTCAAAACAAAGAAAATCAAAGTGGCCCAAGCAAATGAAGCACAAAAAATTGTAGCCAGCATAAGTCATCCTCCTAAAGATTAGAAATAAAATGCCCGCAGTCAAATGCTTTTAACCGCAGGCATGAAATATTATTTAGCTGTTGTTGAGCGAAACTAAAATAACTAAGTCAGTAGGTAGACATAAATCAATATGTCATTGCCTAAGCAATCTAATTATTAACTTGTTGACATTGGGATTACCGTATATATGCATTTCTCACTAGGTGGGTTTATTGATATAAATACTGATTTAATCAGTACTTAATTTCACTAGATACTTTACTGTAAAGACGTAGCATTCTACGTCTTTACATCATGGATACTAAATCGAGTTAATTGCGATCGCACCGAATAAAGCAACACTAGTCAATAGCAGATAAGCGAAGATTGCTCCACCAATTCCACCAATCAAGAAGCCCTCAGTAAATTGACTCCATTCGGCGACAGTATTGATGCTCTGTGGCACTTTGGCAACTGTTGCAACCGCAACCGATCGTGAATAGATTTCCTGTTGTCTTTCGTAGCTAGTAGTGCCATAAAGCGAAAAACCAATTGTCAGGATGATAATCAAACTGCCTGTGGCTAGTAAACCAACCAAGCTGCCCACATTAGAATTGCGTAATAAACCTAATGAACCTAACGTAGCAAAGGGGCCAACTAGCCAGTAACCATGAGCCATGCCAATTTCTAATCCCCGCCACAAAGCAGATATACCGGGGCGGTAAATTGGCAAGTATTTGAGAAACTTCAGCGTCAAATCGGAAGAATTGACTACGGTTACTTGATTACTCGTTTGGCGCTCTACACGTGGAGGCTGAACCATATCACCATTTTTAAAATCAAATCCGCCTGCGATCGCACGAGCGCGGAGAGCGTGCCAAATGTGACCTAACAGAAATATGAGCGCTAGGACAAAATGGAAAGTTACCAACCAACCACGAGCAGAAACTATACCAGCAGAAGTTTCTATAGCTCTAACTGGGCCATAAAAAACTTCGGGATAGACAGTGTTATTGACTGATGCAAAATATGCTGCTAAAAAGCCCATGTATGCTACAGCACCAATGCTGTAAGATAAATACGCTTCCCCTGAGTAAATCAAAACTCGGCGTGCCCAAGCAAATGGCTTAGTCAAGATGTGGAAAATACCACCGCCAATTAACATCAAACCAACCCAGATGTGACCGCCAACAACATCTTCCAAGTTATCAACAGCAGCCAATCCCTCTGAACCCCAAGCCCCAAATAGGTAGCCAAAAATGCGGAATGGGTTAAGTGTCGGATGATTGATTACCCTAACATCTCCACCGCCAGCTACCCAAGGATCAAACAGTCCACCCCAAAACACCGCCTTAGCAACTAAAGCCAAAGCACCCAAACCTAAAAGTGTTAGGTGAATGCCCAAGATGGTTGTCATCTTGTCTTTATCTTTCCAGTCATAGCCAAAAAATCCAGCCCAAGTGGGATTATCTTGTAACACTTCTGGCCCCAGCAGAGAGTGGTAAATACCACCAGCAGCCAGAATTACTGAAGGTATCAGATGTAAAACGCTGATTACAAAGTAGGGATAGGTGCTAATAACTTGCCCACCAGCACCGACACCCAAACCTAGAGTTGCTAGATGAGGCAGTATGATTAACCCTTGCTCATACATTGGCACATTAGGATTGAAGCGCGACAATTCAAACAGCGTCATCCCTCCAGCCCATAACAAAATCAATGCAGAATGGGCAATATGAGCGCCTAGTAATTTTCCCGATAAATTAGTGAGACGAAAGTTACCAGCCCACCAACCAACATCAGGTATTTGTTGCTTATATGGGCTATCTTCAATTACTGCTGTCATTTCCAAAACTCCTTGAGAATATTTAGCAATATTGTTGAGCTTCTGCTTCCAGACAATTGCAAACTTATTGCATTAAAGTGAATTTAGCTAATTGGTTGCGGAATTACCGCCTCCTGACTCACCCTACCTTTGCGAAAATCGAACCCACGCGCCCGCAAGGCGTGCCAGATATGACCTTGGAGAAAGAAGAAAGCTAACCAAAAATGGGCATTAGCTAACCAAGTCCGGGCAGTTACAAGGTCAGGGTCAGGTGATGAAAAGTACGGCACGATATTCTGTCTAACCACGAGCGCCGGCCCATAAAAAACTTCAGGATATACAGTGGTGTTTACTGATACAAAGAGAGTTGCAATAAAGCCCATCAGTGCCAAAGCGCCCAGACTGTAAGAAAGGTAAGCTTCTCCAGACCAAACAAATAGTGGATGCGTCCAGGTAAAGGGCTTTGTCACAATGTGGAAAAGTCCACCGAAAATCAATATCGCACCAACCCAAATGTGTCCGCCAACCACGTCTTCTAGGTTGTCAACGCCAGCAATCCAAAACTTACCAATTGCGCCAAACAGATAACCAAAAATGACGGCCGGGTTTAATGTTGGATTTGCAATTACCCGCACATTTTCAACATTTGGGTCGTACAAACCCCCAAAGTACATTGCTTTGGCGACTAACAAGAATGCACCACAACCTAGTAAAACTAGATGTATACCAAGGATTGTGGTCATTTTACCCGTGTCTGACCAGTCGTAGCCAAAGAAAGGAACTCTACCTTCCAATTTTTCCGGGCCACGCAGGGAATGAAAGATTCCTCCGAAACCCAAAAAGGCTGAAGAAATTAGATGTAAAGCTCCAATTACAAAGTAGGGATAAGTATCCACGACTGCACCATTTGCGCCAACACCCCAACCTTCAGTAGCTAGATGAGGTAGCAAAATTAAGCCTTGCGAGTACATCGGTTCTGCTGGATTAAAGTGGGCTAGCTCAAATAAAGTCATAGCTCCTGCCCAGAAAACGATTAGACCAGAATGAGCGACGTGAGCGCCTAGTAATTTGCCTGATAAGCTGGTGAGTCTGGCGTTACCAGCCCACCAAGGCGAGTCAGTAAGGTCTTGCTCTACCGACAGAGGACTTGTAGAAGTTGTCATTTTACATCTACTTTCTATTGAGAATCTTATTCAATAACTTTTAAAAAATAGTCTACACTAAAATTTCAACTAATGAAAGAAAGTCTCATTAATAATCTTCGATCCGTTTCTAGTGGCGGTTGATGCAAGCCGCAATGATGAGGAGCGAGATGTTGTGATTGGCTTGGACAGACGATGAAATGTTTTATACGTCGTCTACATTGAGCGTGAAAACTGATCTTGAGCGACTTGAAGGTGATACTGTTTCTACATTGATTGCCAGCTTGAAACGGCATGGTGTCAGTGATGAGATAATTCGTGAAGCACTCAGCGAAGCTACTGGGGGGTAGTTTTCAATGCTGTGGCCGCAGTCAGCAGTTCAACAAGGCAATTCAGTACTGTCAAGTAGTTTCATAACAACTTGCTAAACACCTAATAACTGCTGGATGCTCACTGTCACCTCTTATTTTGACGCTATAACAGTATTAACACGTAAACAAATTGTATAATCTACAAATAAAAACTGCACGTAAAAGCTTCTGCGTAATATAAAAACAAATTCCTGTAATTCTTATGTATCAACATTTATAAGATATTCAGACGTAATTTTTTAATCCCCTAAATAGTAAGCAAAGTGTGTTAGTCTTTACTCGTATGAGGGAATTCTAAAGATAGCTGTACAGGAGTAACTTAAATTATGGCTATCGACCTTGATCTATTTTCAGGCAGTAATTATCAGTCAACTATTCGGAAATACTGTAATAGTCTTGGGTGGAACATTTCAGACCTCAATGATCTAAGAACTATTCTTAGGTTCACGATGCATTCTGGAACAACGCAAACGCTGTTCATCATTCGTCATAACACAACTTTAGAGTTCTCGTGTCCTAGCGGTGTCAAGTTTGCAAGTATAGATAACGTTCCTGGATGGATGTCTACTTCTCTCCTGAAGCAAAATGCTGGCTTCAAGCTTGGATTTTGGTGCATAGAAGAACTTGACGGGCAGCACGTTTTCTCAATCATGCACAATGCTGAGATGAACCTGATCGACATAGACTACTTTGCCAGAGTTGTCATGAGGCTAGTTAATGAGTGCGACAACTTTGAAGGATCAGTTTCTAGAGCTTTGGCACAATTACATTAATAGTTCTACATATCTCAAGATTTTTCACTTACGGGTATCCAGCACAATCACAATTTATGCTGTTATACTGTCACGCGATCGCATCAACCATAAAATAGGGAGTAGTAAATTAATTCCCTACTCCCTACTCTCTTTCTAAGCTTCAATAACTACCCGTAAATTGCCTCGTTTTTTCGCAACGCGACAAGCAGTCGTAGTCCCAGAACGCTCGAATTCTAAATCAAGAATGGTGGGGCCGACTCGCAAATTATGAAATGACAGGCGATTAATCGATTCTGGCAAAGCGGGGTCGATTATTCGCAAGCAATTATTTTGAGCGTCAGGCACCAAGTTGACCATCATTTGCAGTAGTTGGAAAACACTACCCGTAGCCCAAGCTTGGGGAGTGCAAGCAACTGGATACTGCACAGGAGCATTATCACCGTTTCGTTCGTAGCCGCAAAAAAGTTCTGGAGGACGTTGATAGGGTTGTTGCTCAGTCATATCGAATAAACCTTGGAATATTTCTAAGGCTTGATCGATAAGACCGAGCGATCGCAATCCCATTGCAATCAGAGCGTTATCATGGGGCCAAACCGAACCAATGTGATAACCCATTGGATTATAAGCGGGTGACAAACTACTTAGAGTCCGAATACCCCAACCATTAAACATATCTGGTGCCCGCAACCGTTCTGCTACACTGCGAGCTTTTTCGTCTGTGAAGAGTCCCAATTGCAGACAATGGCCAGGATTTGAGGTAATACTGTCTACTGGCTTGCCTTCTCCATCCAAAGCCAGAGCGCAGAAATCTTGGTCTTCCACCCAAAAATCTTGATTAAAACGAAGCTTAAGATTTCTCGCCTCTTCTTGCCAACGATCTGCCAAATCAAGCCGCTTCTTCATCCTAGCTATTTCTGATAAGCGTATTTTTGCAGCATAGACGTAAGCTTGCACCTCACAGAGGGCAATTGGGCCGTTGGCTAATTCTCCCTTGCGGTCTACAATACAGTCGCCAGAGTCTTTCCAACCTTGGTTAGCAAGACCGCGTTTCGATGTACGGAAGTAGCTGAGGTAACTGGTTTGTTTGATATTGCGATCGATCCAATCCATTGCCGCTAGAGCATTGGGCCAAAGTTGCTCTAGGAGTTCTCCATCGTGAGTCCAAGCATAGTGTTCGGCATAGAGCAGTAGCCACAAGGGAGTGGCATCAACAGTACCGTAGTAAGGTGTATGGGGAATTTCTTGACAACGAGCCATTTCTCCCAAACGTAACTCGTGCAAAATCTTACCCGGTTCTTCTTCGCGCCATTCGTCATCGATTTTACCTTGGTATGTCGCCAGTAATATCAGAGTTTCCTTGGCGATTTGCGAGTTTAACATCAGGCTTTGAGAAGCTGTAATCAACGAATCTCGCCCAAATAATGTCGAAAACCAAGGCACTCCAGCGGAAACAGTCTTATGCTTACCAAAAGACTGGCGCAACAAATACATATCTTGTTCAGCCCGCTCAATCACTCGATTGAAGGTACTCTTATCTGAGCTAATGCGGGTAATTTGTTGTACCCAGTGTTGCTCCTCCATCCACTCAGCAGCTTTCGCCTGTCCTAAGGTGGTGGCGGCGCTCACGGTTGAACTAGACTGGTTGTTTCTCAACATATTCACTCGGTAGCCCAGCTTTTGAGTTTCATGAGAAGCCAACTCAAGCTGCCAAACCGCAGTGTAACCCTTGAAATAGTCTGGTTGCCGATGTTGGAATAGAATCCGGGATTCCATCACTGAGCCATCCAGACCTTGATAGGCGAGTGTTAAGGATTCTTCCCTAGAGGCAGATGGCTCTTTAGGTACTGGTGCAACGCCATCGACGTGAGCAAATGTTCCTTCCTCAGTCGTCGGTTCTACTAGGCGTAAAAGCCGACCTCGTTTTTCTCTGTCATAGCCCCGGACTTCAAATAAATCTACAAAATCCGCATCAAAGCTGATACTTAGTTCAAAATTGACAGTGGTTGTGCTGTAGTTAGATACTTCTATTTCTTCAAATAGTGCCCCATTCAGCACGATTTCTCGGCGAATTCCGATAGTCTCGGCTTTCAAGCGATCGTCGATTCTGGGGGTAGTACACAAAACTGAGAGTGAAAAACCTTTCTCAGCAGTACTACTTAAGAGTACAGGCGATCGCCCTTCAATTTGTAACTCCAGGCGATTGAGAAATCTCGTATCACAACAAAACAGTCCCATACTGGGATTACCATCATTGAGGGAACAGCCAGAAATATTCCCGATAGTATCTGTCACAAAAAATAAATCATCATCTTTAACCGTCAGTGTCGGTTGCGATCTTTCCGCTACAACACAAGGCCACTCCGGGATCGGTAATTGTTCGGCAGGAATAAAAGTTTTTCCATCCAGAAAAATTTTTTCTGGGGTCATTAGCGTATCCGGTGTCATTAGACAAAATTCCGTGTACAGGTCTATATTTTTGTCGTCTTTTGAGTAGAAGTCTGTTGCCCAAGAGACAGAGGGAAAGAATAAATACCCTTATGCTTTGAGACAGAGCAACTAAATTTATTTAGGTCGTATAAGTGTGAGGTCAAGACTGAAAACTGACGATTTTGAGATAATTTATTAGTCGTTGAACTTTCAAATACACAAGATATATAGTATACTCAGCAAAAACGTGGAACTTACAGTTTTTGTTGGGCATAGAGAACATTTATTTAGTATACGATTTTGTTTTAAATAATCTTTGATATTTGATTAGACTAATTTATGATAATTAATTGATTAAGTTTAATCACTAATCATTGATTAAGTTATGTGAATATCGCAGTCAGGATTTTTGGCTAAGAAAATTTATTTAGCAAGCAGAAATCAACGTCGGCAAAGTAGGCGATGTCTACGACGGGCTATTTTGCCGACGCATGGACTGTAAATCTATCATCCGTGGTTATTAGCGAACACAGTAGTTAAAACCATACAAGAATTAATGTTTTAGTACTTATTCCTGAAAAAATTTACCTCTACAAGCAAAAGCATCAGTTGTCGAGAATGTATATTGGGCGTAATAGGTTGTCAATCAACAAATCAAGTTCCACGCCCCTTAGTTGGTAACAAAGTGTTGCGACTGCTTTGGCGAAAAGCGCTTTTTAGCGTTCTTTACATATTGCAGCTGTCTATTTAACTTGAGAGTCCCTTGGAATTTGTACAATGCAGCTGTGACGTGGATCTGATCGAGGTTGAGCGTTTAACAATAATTCATGAGCATTTCGACTTCTGTGCTGAGTGATCTGCTAAAGTCCCTACCCTACTTGCGGCCCCAGCTATATTTTAAGGCTTCATTAACGGCGCTCTCCCACGCGATGGAAGATCAAGTTTTGGCTGCGACTTTAGCGAAACCCCTTGTAATTGCTAGTTTCCAGCGAGAGCGATTCTACCGCCAAGAAGCTCATCGCTACCAGCGACTTGCTTTGCGAAGTAATCAAATATACGTTTTATCTGCTCCAGAAACGGATTTCACCAACAGTTCGGAACACTACGAAAAAGTGGCTTTTGAGCCAACAGATGGCTTAAGTCAGGAGTGGCATTTGGTAGTGATTGCTGACAATTATGCTACTTGTCTGGTTTGCCGAGAAAATCTTGGTTCTATTGCCAAAAACAAGCAATTACCGGAACTAAGCCCTAATCTGGATATAGACACAGCCCGAAGATTTGAGGGAATTTGGACATCGGAAAGGGGAGTTAGCCTGAAAGCCGCCGAATTGCTGTTAGATAGGGTTTTGGTTTACAGACCAGAACTGACAAGTAAAATTCAACAGGCACGTCAAAGGTTTGGCATCGGGGAGCCGCGAAACCAGTCTGGGACAGAACAGGACAATGAATATGCCTGTGACATTGATACAGATCCCTTTGTGCAGCGCTTAGTAACTTATTTGCAAGCTAGTCAGTACAAATTGCACAAAGCCTACCGTTCTATTGCTGCTCAAGCACGAAAAGAACGATTAGTCAACTCAATTAGTACTGCCATTCGGCGATCGCTCGATCCTCATGAAGTTCTCCAGGTGGCGGCACAAGAATTAGGGCAACACCTAGAAGCTTGTCGCTGTTTAATTTACCGCGCTCAAGCCACAGATAGCCAAGCCATAATTGAACACGAGTTTTTGACTCCCGGTATTTTATCTGTTTGCGGACAAACCTGGGAGTTAGAGAAAAATTCCCTATTTCGGGACATCGTAGAACAAGGCGAAGGTGTTTGTGTGAGCGATACGCTGAGTGACCCCCGCGTTACCAAATCGCCAGGACTTTCCACGATCGCTAAAAAGTTTGCCATTCGTTCTTGGCTGATGGAACCAGTTTTCTATCAAGGGCGATTATTAGGCATTGTGGAGTTACATTACTGCCGGATGCCACCGCACGAGTGCCAACCTGGGGAATTGGATTTGGTAGAAGCGATCGCCACCCAAGTAGGAGCAGCTCTCATCCAAGCGGAAGCTTACGCTAACCTAGAAGAACTGAACCAGCAGCTAGAAGCCCTAGACCGCACCCGCAGCAACCTCATAGCCATAACTGGACACGAACTGCGTACTCCTTTATCCACAATTCAAGTGTGCCTGGAAAGTCTCGCTACCGAACCAGATATGCCCTTGGAGTTGCAGCAGGTGATGCTCAATACCGCTCTTTCCGACTCAGAGCGGATGCGAAAACTGGTACAAGATTTCCTCACACTTTCCAACTTGGAAAGCGGCCGGGTGGAATGGCATCCAGAATCCCTCACCTTACAAGAATGTGTCGATTTAGCACTCAGCCGAAATCGCACGCGTTCCTCAATGGAAAAGCCGCCCCAAATCAAGACTCAAATTGCCGAAAACCTACCTTTAGTCAGAGCAGATGGTGATTGGCTAGTCGAAGTACTGGCAAAACTCATGGATAATGCTTTGAAATTTACGCCACCCCAAGGAGAAATCACAATTAAAGCGATTTACAACAGCCGTCAAATGGTCGAGGTGACTGTAGCTGACACTGGACGCGGCATTGAACCAAATCGTTTAGAAGTAGTTTTTGACCGCTTCTATCAAGAAGAAGGAGCGCTGCGCCGCACCACTGGCGGAACAGGACTTGGTTTAGCAATTTGCCGTCAAATTGTTAATGGCTGGGGTGGGCAAATTTGGGCAGAGTCAATTGGCAAAGATCAGGGTAGTCAGTTTCACTTCACCATCCCGATTGTTCGGAGTAGCCAAGAGGAAAAGCGGACAAAAGTCAAGAGTAAATAGGGTTTGGGTATGGGGCATTGAAAAGAGGTAGGGGAGCAGGGGAGCGGAGGGGCAGGGGAGCAGAGGAAAAATAATAACTCCTGACTCAGCACGGGCTAAACGCCCCGCTACCGCTAACAGCACTCTTGAAGGTCATGGGGCATTAATTTTTAACAAATGACGAAGAACCAAGGAAAAATGACTAAAAACTGTTACAGTCTATGACGCGATCGCAATATGATCGTGGTTGCGGTGTTAGGATTCCCTAAAAACGTTGAGAGAATCATCTTTATGGCAGAAACACTCTCTGGACAAACCCCGCTATTTGCTGGCAGCACTGGTGGCTTGCTAAACAAAGCAGTAGTTGAAGAAAAGTACGCTATCACTTGGACTAGCCCGAAAGAGCAAGTATTTGAATTGCCTACAGGTGGTGCTGCTGTTATGCGGAAAGGTGAAAACCTGCTGTATATAGCTCGTAAAGAATATGGCATCTTTTTGGGCGGTCAGCAACTTCGCAAACTCAAAATCACAGATTACAAAGTTTACCGGATTTTACCCAACGGAGAAACTACCTTACTTCACCCAGCTGATGGTGTCTTCCCCGAAAAAGTAAATGAAGGTCGTGAAAAAGTGCGTTATGTCCCACGCAGCATTGGGCAAAACCCCAATCCATCACAACTCAAGTTCAGTGGTAAAGCTACCCACGACGTATAGGGACTAGGCATTGGGGACTGGAGAGCAGAGGAGCAGAGGAGCAGAGGAGCAGGGGGGAAGTTACAGCAAATCTTTCCCCTCTGCGCCCTATTACCTCTGCCCCTCTGCTTCTTCTAACCCATGCCCTTCAGGAGTGCTGTTAGCGGTAGCGGGGCGTTTAGCCCGTGCTGAGTTAGGAGTTATTATTTCTCCTCTGCTCCTCTGCCCCCCTGCCCCCTGCCCCTCTGCTTCTTATGCCCCATCCCTAAGCAATTTATGGTATTCCCCGATTTCTCCGAATTTTCTCAACTAGCTCTACAAGGCAACTTCGTCCCGGTATATCAAGAATGGGTGGCGGATTTAGATACGCCCGTATCCGCTTGGTATAAAGTCTGTGCGGGTCAGCCTTATAGCTTTTTGTTGGAATCGATAGAAGGTGGGGAAAAATTGGGACGCTATAGTTTAGTGGGCTGCGATCCGTTGTGGGTTTTGGAAGCAAGAGGCGATCGCACAACTCAGAAAAACCGCGATGGTTCGCAGGTGGTTTTTCCTGGCGATCCTTTTACAGCTTTAGCCGAATGTTTAGCACCTTATCACCCAGTGAAATTACCACAGCTACCACCAGGAATTGGGGGTTTGTTTGGGTTTTGGGGCTATGAATTGATTCAGTGGATTGAGCCGCGTGTGCCAATTTATCCACCAGATGAGCGGAATATACCTGATGGGTTGTGGATGCAGGTAGACCACTTGTTGATTTTTGACCAGGTGAAGCGGAAAATTTGGGCGATCGCTTATGCTGATTTACGCGATCCGAATGTAGATTTGAAAGCAGCATATCAACAAGCTGGCGATCGCGTCACCCAAATGCTCGAAAAGCTATCTCTACCCCTATCCCCGGAAAAAACGCGATTGGAATGGAATCCACCAGGGAGCAAGGGAGCAGAGGAGCAGGGGAGCAGAGGAGCAGAGGAGTATAAGAGTAATTTTACCCGCCCTGATTTTTGTGCCAGCGTTGAGAAGGCAAAAGATTACATTAAAGCAGGTGATATTTTTCAAGTAGTAATTTCCCAGCGACTATCAACAACATACACTGGCGACCCTTTTGCCCTTTACCGGTCGCTACGTCAGATAAATCCTTCGCCTTACATGGCTTACTTTAACTTCCAAGATTGGCAAATCATCGGTTCCAGTCCTGAAGTGATGGTGAAAGCCGAAACCGATGCAGATGGTGGAGTAATAGCGACAGTCCGCCCAATTGCTGGGACGCGTCCGCGAGGTAAAACTACTCAGGAAGATGCAGCCTTCGCTCAAGATTTACTCCAAGACCCCAAAGAAATTGCCGAACACGTAATGCTTGTGGATTTAGGGCGGAATGATTTGGGGCGTGTTTGTCAGAGTGGTAGCGTCAAAGTTGATGAGTTAATGGTGGTTGAGCGCTACTCCCATGTAATGCACATTGTTAGCAATGTTGTGGGTAAATTAGCAGTTGGTAAAACAGCATGGGATTTACTGAAAGCTTCCTTCCCAGCAGGTACGGTAAGCGGCGCACCCAAGATTAGGGCGATGGAAATTATCCACGAGTTAGAGTCTAGTCGTCGGGGTGTTTATTCGGGTGTGTATGGGTATTACGATTTTGAAGGACAATTAAATACTGCGATCGCAATTCGTACAATGGTAGTGCATGATAATACGGTCAGCGTACAGGCTGGTGCAGGTTTGGTAGCTGATTCTGAGCCAGAAAAAGAATACGAAGAGACGCTGAATAAAGCTAGAGGTCTATTAGAGGCGATTCGTTGTTTGCGTTGAAGTAGTGACTGAAGAAGGGAATAGGGTAAAGGTTAGAGGTACAGATTTATGGTAGAAAAGATGAAACCCAAAATTGCCCATGAGCAATGGCTCATGGGCACCCCTTGCAAATGAGGGAATCTAAAGAAACGTGAGTTCGACGGTTAGAAAAAGGTAAAAAGCTTGCTAGATATGAAGCGCGAGAAACTGGATACTAAAGAGCGATGCCTGCGGCGGGCGTAGCCATCGCTAGAAATAGAGGGATTAATGTGGGTGAAAGCAACAAGAGTGAGTAAGCAAGCGTTGTCACAAAGACTCAATAGTTTGCCGACTACACTATTTGCGAAAAAATTCCGTGCAAGTGATAGAGCGTCTGGGAGTGAAAAGGAGCGCATGCCCTTGGCTAACTTCACAACTTCCTCAACATTTTTGTCTACTCTTGGGGTATAACCAGCGATGGAGGGTGAGAAAATGAACGCACCTATTGCTCATACGGAAGAAAATATTGAAAAGATTCAAGTTGAGATAGTGGACACAGAGTCAGAAGCGAAAACTGAGGAAAAGATTGCTGTGGAAGAATTTAGTATCAATGGTGATGCCTTAGTTAGCAAATTTAAGGAACTCATTCATCAAGGAAATATTCGCCGCATTATTATCAAAAATGAAGAAGGGAGGATATTGATTGAAATCCCGTTAACCGTTGGAGTGGTTGGTGGTGCCATCAGTGCGGCTCTATTTCCAGTCATCGCTGCTATTAGCGTCATTGGCGCAATGGTTGCTCATCTCACCATTGTGGTTGAGAAACGAGAATAACGTGTGGATTGAATGGCACTAAAAAAAGCCCAAAAGCTTGTGTCACCTCATTAAGAGTTATGACCAGAGGGCTGTATCTTAACTTACAGCTATTTTCAAGTAAATAGACCACGCGGTAGGAGCGTAAGTCCTCGCGCTCCTACGACAGTTATGGTTGCAGAATTACCTGCTCCTGTACAACGCTATTTTTTACACGCGATCGCACTTCAAACTCCTCTTGCTTCTTCAGTCAGCTTGAAAATGAGTGGCAATTTTCGGCTTAGTCAGGACAAACCCTGGCTACCAATGAAAGCTCAAGAAATTATTTCAGCTTCTAAAGGATTTGTTTGGAAAGCAGCAATAGGTAATAGTCTGTTGCAAATGCGAGGAGGCGATTACTACATTAATAATTTGGGTCGAATGCGGTTCTCTCTTTGAGGGCTGAAGCCCTCACTACAAACCTTGAATTATTCACACCGCTCTACTTACAGCAATGTAGAGAAGCGATTTATCGCGTCTTGAAAAAGTAATTCCAAAATAATTTGAGAAGCAATTATGGCAGTTAATTATCGGGAAAGAATTATTGCTCTTTGGACAGCATTTCTGCTAGGAACACTGTTTCATACACAACTAGGGTTAATGCCACTGTTTCACGGTTTATCTGTTGTCGAATCTCAAAAAGCGACAAATCTCAATGATATTTCTGGAATTATGTGGTTGATGCTGGGCTTTTTTGTCCTACCAATGCTCGGAATTATTGTCACTGCTTTTACCGATTCAAAACGTTATCGTATCATTCATTTGGGCTTAACTATTTTTTACAGCATCATGAACTTACTACACGTGATTTTAGATTTATTTGTACAGCCAGTTCTCTGGTATCAGATAGCTTTAATGGTCTTGTTATTCTTTGTAGGTTTATTGTTAAATATTACTGCTTTTAAATGGATGCGGCTGCACACCAGGACTAATCAATCACAAAACCATCTAGAAAGCTCACATTTTTAGCTGTTAATTCAAATTGTGAGCAATATTATCGACCCAGTTACCCGCATTGAAGGACACGCCAAAATCTCTATCGGGACTTAAACAAACGAAAAACTCTGCCGCTTATTGTAAATGAAATTTGGCGAGAGTAATTTATTTAGAATTCAGAATTCTTATTTAAAAACAAAACATCCATAAAAGTTCTCTAATAACATTTAACATTCATTCTTCTGTAATTTGCATTCCAAAACGTAAATCTACCAACGGCGATAATGCCTAATGGTACAATAACAGAAGCATGAAAGCGTGAAGACAAAACTCCTCATTTCTCCTCAACAACTCACATCAATGCTAGGAGAAAAATCATCACAGACTGTCATTATCGATACGCGAAGTCAAGAAGATTATGCTGTTTGTCATATTTCTCAAGCCATAAATATTAGAGATTTTTTCACCTATCTTTTAGAAAATTCCTCCCCAGCAGGATTAAAGGAATTGCAAGAGTATTTTGCAGAAATCATGAGCAGGGTAGGAATATCTGGTGCAGAACAGTTAATTGTTTATGAAGATGCTTTAAATAAAGGTTATGGTCAATCTTGTCGAGCAGCTTTCTTATTGAAATATTTGGGTTGCACTCAGGTATCTATTTTACACGGAGGATATAGAGCATGGCTCAAGGCAGGATTACCTACTACCGATGAAGTCCCGAAGCGTGAAAGCAGCATATTTAGATTGCATCCCAATGCTGACATAATGGTGACTACCACCGAGATGTTGCAAGCAATTGAGAATCCAGCAATTATTAAATTAGATGTGCGCGATCGCAACGAATGGCTTGGATTGAGTTCTTCTCCTTACCATCCTGATTTTTGTCCCCGCAAAGGTAGAATCCCTAACTCTGTATGGTTAGAATGGCATCATCTGATGAATTCTGAATCAGAAATCCCTACGTTCCGATCGCCAGATGAAATCCGAGAAATTTGTCAGTCAGTAGGTATTACCTCCGAGTCCATTGTGTATATTTACTGCTTTAAAGGTTCAAGGGCTGCGAATACATTAATAGCCCTTGAAGAGGCGGGAATTTCTGCTAGAAATTATTTCGGCTCTTGGAATGAATGGTCTCGTGATTTTTCACTACCAATTGATAGTAGAGTCATGCAATGAACGTATAAAGCAATACGCTTTGCCTAAGAATGTGAGTAGAATTATTGCGTCGCTACAGTGCAAATACACTTTAACTTAAACGCGATCGCTAAACAGTAAGTATCTAGGCATAAATAAATTTATTGTTTGTAGTAAGGACTTTAGTCCTGATAACCCTTGCTCTGAGCGATAAATCGCTCACTACAAACTAGGAGTTTATTTTATATTTAATTCTGTCTACCTACTTATTACCAAACTAGTATTATTTAATGCCAAAGTATCCATTTGAGCATACTGTTTTGCAAATAGATAGCCATCCAATACTTGTCGGTTAAGGGGAAAAGGGGAAGGGGAAAGGGGAAAGAAAAAACCTTTAACCCTTGCCCTTTAACCTTTTCCCCAAATCAAATTCCGAGTTAAAAATGCTTAACCGAGTAGTATTGGGTAGCCATCTGCATCACTCAAAAAGCTCATACAACTCCTTGACAATATGTAGCGGCTCTGAATCATTTACCCATTGATTCTGACTGCTAAATTCTGAATTATTCTTCAATCAAACATCAACATTTATCTGTTCTATCTGTCTAGCGGCTTTATCCCAAAGCTTTGCTGAAGTCTCATCTTCCCAATGAGTTCTCAGATGTTCCGCTTTTTTGTGACATATTCGCTCTAACATTTCTAATATTGCAGATAATGTCAATTTATTAATTAATGATTCTAAAATCTCCATATATTCTTTGTGCATGATATTTACCTCCTTAACGTCATCTAATATATGCTGACAAACCCCACTTGTTTTTAACCTGTATATTAAGGTTTATTGCAGAGTGTTACTAATATTTTGCCAGCTTATATATACATTTTAGCCTATTTTGAATACTCAATTTTGAGAATTTATTTTTAATAGATGAAAAAACTATTTAATTCAAATATTTCCTCACAAGTTCCTCAAGTTTTTTATCTAAATTAAAAATAGGGTTGGATAACTAAAAAGTATGAATTGTAATACGATAGCTTCTCTACGAGACGCTACACTAACGCCCGCCGTAGGCATCGCAATTGGTTACGGTGATGCAAGTTTTAGCGTCCGAAAATTCCCAGGTGCAAGTACAATCGCTCTTATCTAACTCTTCCAATGTTATCGCTGGACATACCGCGTCAAGCCCTGTAGGTCATTTCAGCTTGGTGGGTGTGAACTTTGAATTGGGTGAGAATCTATCACCTCTTGCTGAACAAGGAATAGAGATAGCAATTGATAAAATAAACCACTTAATCAAAACTGCGAGGAAAGAATTATGCATGAAGTTGGCATGATGCAAAATATTCTTGATGCTGCTGTTAAACGAGCTAAAGACGAAGGCGCTCAACACATTCGTTTAGTACAAATGCGAGTGGGTGAGGCATCTGATGTAGTGCCAGATTCTTTGGAGGGTGCCTTTGATGTTGCCAAAAAAGGAACAATAGCGGAAGATGCCAAACTGCAAGTAGAGAATATTCCTATTGTTTGTTATTGCTCGAATTGCAACATTGAATTTCACCCGACTAGCGAACTGAATGAATGTCCAGAGTGTCACCAAGCTTATTGTGAAGTGCGTCAAGGCAACGAGTTTGAACTAGCTTTTCTAGAAGTGTCTTGATTCATCGCCTGAATCTTACCAAACTTGACTCATATTCAAAATAAACCCAGGCAACACCAACTCGGCACTCACACTAGTAGGATTATCTAAACATTCTTCTGGCAATCCAGGACGATAAATATAAACTTTACGCTGCTTACGGTCAATCAACCAGCCTAACTGTATTCCTGGCTCATTCATATATTCCTCCATTTTTTCCTTCAAAGTCTGGAGGTTGTCGTAAATCCGGTACGAGAGCTAAAAGTGATACCTGTACCATCTTGTTCTGACCACACCCATAACTGTCCTGAGATATTACCTTCTCGGTTTCCTGTCTCTGAACCAGTAGGAGGCATAATTACCAATTCTCCAAATTTATTTCGCTCAATCCGTAAGTCACGATTCACCTGACAGAATTCAAAAAATTGTTCGTCTGTCATTTGCATTGATGACGGAATTTGCAAAACCAAAGGGGATGAGAACATAGGGATTTCCTCCAGGTTCGGATGCTAGCCCACTGACTATATTCTCACGCAAAAAAACAAAGACGCAAAGTTATATCTTGGCGTCTTTGTTTTTTATCAGAAATCATTCTCAGATTTACTTGTTAGGCTGAGGAGTCATCCGCAGATAAGGTTTAATTTCCTCATAACCTTTGGGGAATTTCTGTTTGAGTACTTCTGGATCTTTCAGTGAGGGGACAATTACAACATCCTCTCCATCTTTCCAGTCAGCTGGTGTCGCCACGCTGTAATTATCAGTCAATTGCAGAGAATCAATCACCCGCAAAAGTTCATCAAAGTTGCGTCCCGTGCTGGGAGGATAAGTGAAAGAGAGACGGAGTTTCTTGTTGGGGTCTATTACAAAAACCGATCGCACTGTCACAGCCGCATTTGCATTAGGGTGGATCATGTCGTACAGATCGGCAACCTTGCGATCTGCATCCGCCAAAATTGGGTAGTTAAGAGTGGTGCTTTGAGTTTCTTCAATGTCTCCCACCCAGCCTTTGTGTGATTCTACGTCATCAACGCTGAGTGCGATCGCTTTGACATTGCGCTTGTCAAATTCTGGTTTTAGCTTGGCAACTGTGCCGAGTTCTGTTGTACAAACAGGTGTAAAATCAGCAGGGTGAGAGAACAGCACAACCCAGCTGTCACCTGCCCATTGGTAAAAATCGATGTCGCCGTGTGTTGAGGCTTGCGTAAAGTTGGGTACTGTGTCACCTAGACGGAGAGCCATGAGAGATTCCCTGTAGTTAGAAAGGCATATATATTTTAGTATGCTATGCCATCATTACATAAAACTCCCATTTCCCAATCGGGCTTTAGCGGTTTGAAACAAAATTTTAAGTTGTCAACACTCTCAGATAAGGGACGAGTGGTGAGAAACGTTCTCTAACTTTCTCATTCCACTCCATAATCACTCATTTCACGCATAAAAGGAGGATGGAACCCTAGCACAATATCTTGTTTTGGTACACCCAGCCTGACCAGATCGGCCGCGATATCATGTTCAGTTGAATTGTAGAAAATCCAGATTTTTTGATTCCGAATATCAAGATGCATTACACATTGATGAATCCAGCGCTTATGTTGCCAACCCAAATGCATAATTTGATAGTGATTTCGCTGAGTATCAAAAATAGTTTCAACTTCAATATCACCATAAGCAGGCTTGTTTTGAGCATAGCCCATCAGTAATTGCTGGATAGTTTGCTGATAGTTGATTAATTTATCTGTCAGATTTTCCATTGTACAATCTGCTCCAATTGAATATCATATATCAGCAATTTGACAGTATTTTCTTGTAGCATTGAGGCAGGAAAATCAAGTTGAAAGAAGCTGTTATAGGTTAAGTCAGGTACAGCTAGATAGAGGATGCGATTGGGTTCTTCACGGCGCAAAGCCGCTCGGTAGTTAATGAACTGACCCAGTGCTGTATGAAACTGGTAAATTGGGGATGCGCTAGCCAGAAAACTTTTGACTTCAACCGCAATTTTTTCATCCCCTCGCTCTGCTGCCAGTAACCGTTCTGCCCCTAAATCAATCTCCATATCAACACCGCCCACCTTTATTTGTAATGGATCGTGAGTAACATTCCACCCATCCTTGGTGAGAGATGTCTTAACAGCTTGATGAAAGCGATCTTTAGCAGCCACAAGAGATGATTGATCTTACAGTTTGCTATTTCAACCTATCACATTGCTCCCATGACACTTACGGTTTGTTGTCCAGAATTTTTTGATAGACTTGGATTGTTTGCTTTGCGATCGCATCCCAGCTAAAATTTTCCAAGGCATACTTTTGAGCGTTTAATCCCCGTCGCTGGCGTTCTGCGGGATTTTCCAAAGCTTCTTGCAGTAACTCTACCAGTACTTGAACATCTGTTGCACCTACCCAACCCGACTCACTATCACGTATCTGTTGACAAATATGCACTTGGTCAGAAATGACTACGGGTACACCTGCAACCATCGCTTCAGCTACAGCAATCCCAAAATTTTCGTAGTAGGAAGGCAAGACGAATAAATCAGCAGCTTGTAGTAAACTAACTTTGAGTTCACCAGTGACAAAGCCTGTAATTGTAGTATGCGATCGCAAAGGTGAATTTTGAATTTGGGATATTATCTTTTGTTCGTAATCTGGATCTTGAGGATTTGTCCCAGCTAAGACAAAATGAAAGTTATAACCAACCGCTAACAGCTTCTCTAGCGCCGGAATCAACAAATTCAACCCCTTTTTCGGGTCAATTCGTGACATAAACAGCACCAACGGTAAATCTTTTGGTATTTCTAACTGACTACATACATTTTTAATAGAAGATTGACGGGGAATCACACCCAAGGGAATCACCAAATCTGGCGTAGATACTCCAAATCTTTCTGATATTTTAGCTTCTTGGTCGCTGGTAAAATGAATTGCTGCCGCACTAGCTAAATTTTGACGTTCTATAATTGCGACATAAAGCTGTTTTAATTGCTTTTTCTTCTGTAAATCAGCCGGATCGAGAGTACCCAAAGGACGGAAAATATAAGGTAGTTTTTGCTGACGACACACAAGAGCAGCAGCACTAATTATTGGCGAGAATAGAGCGTGAATGTGTGCTATGTCAAACTCGTGAGCATGACGTTTTAACCAGTTTAATAAATCGAGGGAAAATTTGTAGCGACGAAATGGGGCGCAACGAAAGTAAATTATTTCATAGCCATCTTGTTTTATTGGACGATTTAAAGGAACATCCAAAGGTGTTTGACCATTATCACCATTACTATCAGTTGTGAGAATTGTAACTTCTGCTCCCTCTTTTACTAACGCCGGAGCTAATCCAAGTACCATTTGACTCGGCCCACCGTAAATTAGAGAAATTGAGGGGACAATTTGTAATATTTTCATTTGTTATTTGCTCATGACTAACTCTTGATAAAACTCCAATTGCTGTTTAGCCAAAGCTTTATTTGTATATTGAATCATTGCTTTCCGATAACCCATTTCACCGAGATTATGAGCAAAATCTGGTTTATCCATTAATTGAACTAAGCAATTAGCAAGAGCTTGAACATCACCTTCAGGAAAGACTAAGCCAGCATCACCAATTACATAAGGAATTTCCCCGGAATCAGAACCAATCACAGGGACTTGGCAAGCCATTGCTTCAATTAGCACATGACCAAATTGCTCTTTCCAGCCAGCAGAAGTTAAAGTTTTAAACTTGTAAGTTGTTTCTGAAGGTAATACTAAAGTACTCATTAAATTGATATAGCTTGCAACCTCATTATGGGGAACACTTTCTATCAAAATTAATCGTTTTTTAATATTGTTTTCTGCCGCAATTTTCATTAATTCACTTTGCAACTCTCCTCGTCCCAATAACAGTAATTTCCAAGGTTTATTTTTCAAAGTTGCTAAAGCTTGTAAAAGCGTTAACAAACCCTTCTCTTGCACAAAACGCCCTACAAAACCTACTACAAAATCCTCTTTTTCAATGCCCAACTTAGCTGCTAACTCTGGTTGGGCTTTGGGAGTAAATAAACTTTCATCTATACCCAGTTGTGGCATGACTTTAATTACCCCTGTATATCCCCGTTGCCGCAAAACCTCTGCTCCATCCTGATTGCCAGAAATAATGCCGTGACTGTGGTTGAGGTTATATTTTTCTAATAAAGAAATTGGCAGTTTCAGTTCATAAGGAAGATTCCACCAGGTAAAAAATAAATTTTTTGCCTTGAGTCCTAATAGCTGATTTAAGGCAATCATTTGAGTATAAGCCAAGGCTCTAGAACCTTGTTCAACTTGGATGATTTGCGGGCGAAATTGTTTTAATAAAGATATCAAATCAGCGCCAAATGTAAGAAGTCCTTGATGATTTTGACTAAAATTAGAAATTGGAACTATTTTAAATCTACCTTCATCACGATATTCAGTTTCAATAATTCTGTTTTGTACACCCCCTGGTTTCCAGCGCTTTGGGACTACAACTGTAACTTCAATGTCAGATTCTAGTTGAGATAAAGCGCGTAATTTTTCACAGTTGAGGTCTACGATATAAGTGTGACTAGCAACTAAGATTTTCATTGTCATTTGTCATTTGTCATTTGTCATTTGTCCTTCACTAATTCCTAACTCTTAACTCTTAACTCCTAACTCTTAACTAAACTTGTTCATCCAATCGACTGTAAATTTGACCATCGTTCCATAGTGATTGGATGACAGTACCCAAGGCTTTGAAAAAACCCAAAATGTAGAAAATACCGCGAGTGGCAATTTTGATGGGGGAACCGCTTTTGTGACAAGGTGGGCGTCCCAGAACGTGACAGTCAAATAAACGGCCGTATAGGCGCAAAGCTTGAGTCGCAGTCAGGTTTTTCAGCCCCAGTAAAAAATGATTGTGGTAAAAGGTGAGTTGATATTTTAGCGATCGCATACTAATATCATGACAACCTCCTGTTTCTTCGCCTAAATGCACCAAATGGGCCTCTGGGTCGTACCAAATCTTATATCCCGTCTGCCTCACCCGCAAACAAAAATCTGACTCTTCACGTACTGCACTCCCGCCAAACCTCTCATCAAACCTCAATCCATACTTAGTAAAAATTTCGCGGCGAAATGACATATTGCAACCCCTCGCTGTCAGCACTTGTTGGGGTTTGATGGTATGTACTAAATCAATATGATACCAAGCAATTCCTGGATCCATAGCTTCGGGAGGCAGATATTCAATCTGTAAATCTCCTCCAGAATCACTTAATTTCATTTTGTCAAAGACTCGACCAGCTACAGCCCCCACCTCTGGGTTTTGCACATAATTTTTCGTATGGGCTGCTAACAATCCAGGGGTTAACTGAACATCGTCATCAATAAACAATATTATTTCACCAGAAGCCCTCCGCACAGCATAATTCCGCGCCCCTGGCAAACTTGCCCAATCCAAGCGCAACCATTTAATTTTACCTGCCTCCGCCATCTCTTCTAGGTAGGCTTGAATTTCTGGTTGGTGTTTTGCAGTTTGGTCTACAATTAAAACTTCAAAATTTGGATAGTCCTGTTTTAAGACATCCACAATGCTATCGCGTAGCGCTTCCTCTCGTCCGTAAGTTGCGATAACTACAGTAACTAATGGCCAATTATTCATAATTTTTATTAAGTAATTTTACTATTTCTATAATAGCCTTGTAGAAATTAATTTTCATGAAATTCAGTAAGTGGCTATTGCTTTAATTTACATACTGTATTTTCACGGGTTCTGAAAAATCTCGCTTCCATCCCTGACTACGAAATTGCTTACCCATCAATAAGTATCATCGAAAAATAAGTGTATGGTGATAATTTCGAGGTAGGTTTTAAACACTGAGGCATTTTTGACCACCAATCATACTTTTTGGGCATTTTTATTTCATTTAAATTGTTTTTAGACGTTTTTTCTTGTTTTTTTGCTGAGGGTTGGCATCTTCCTTATCTTGTTTCTCCAGTTCTGGTAACTTAAAAAGAACTCCCGCAAAAAACCAATAATAGGCCGCAACAGGATCGACATCCAGAGGATAGTAGTAAGTGTTGGTGCTAATAAACAATATAAACACCCACAAAGCTGCTCCGGAACTACGGAAATTACGGTTCTTTATGGAGCGATAGGTTTTAAAGCCCAGAATTGTTAAACTTGTTACCAAACTCAGAAACGCTAGTAATCCAAAAATTCCCACTTCATAAAGTACTTTGGGGTAGTAGGTTTCCACAAGCTTAGTTTGACCCATCACACGGGCAGAGTTGGTTGCTCGTCCTAAGCCGCTTCCCAATGGCCCGTCTACGTTTTTCCAATTTTCTTCAAATTGCTGAATGATAAAATCTTGAGGTGGTGAAGCGTTCCAACGACTGACAAAACTCTCGGTTCTTTCTTGTACGACAGCAGGGTTAGTCACCATCGCAATTCCCAGGATGAAGGCAAGTCCCACGCCTATGGGGATAAATCGTTTCAGGTTGCCAAGTTGTCCGGTAAGCAATAGCAAAATCCCGAAGCAGATTGGTACTAAAGCTAAGGCGATTCTCTGTCCAGAGATTACAGCATTGATAAAGACTCCCACTATAGAACCTAAACCGATGATCCGCCATATTGGCGAGGGATCGGTGAAGCCGGTGGCAAAGGTAAAAAAGGTGCTAGAAATTAAGAACCAAGCCCACTGCCAAGGAGCTACAAATGTCCCTGGTAAGCGAATAATCCCTTCTTCGGGACTATATACTAGCGCTCCACCAAAATAACATCGGGCTTCAAGTGTTGCTCTAAATAAGGCATCTCCTTCAAGACCTCTAGTGCCTTGACATACACCAGTTAGTAATAAAAAATATTGAATAAATCCTAGCCCGCAGCAAATCAGTGTAAGGACAATCTGGAGGCGCAATAAAAATAGAAAATCCCGCTTATCGCGAATTAGATAGTAGGCACAACCAAGCAGGGGGACATAGCCTAAAAATACTTTTAGTCCCAGAATTCCCATACCTAATGGTATTTCTGGGGCTGCTTTTTCTAATAGTCCTGCACTAGGCGGGTTAAATTGCTGTCCACCATTAACAAACAACAGTGTTAGCAGACTGCAAGCCAAAACAATATAAAGTGGGATTTTAATACCTTTGGGAATAATTAAGGGTAGCCCCTGTCTACGGCAAGTCTGCCAAAGTCCAATTAGCGCTGGAACGTAAAAGGCATCTTTAGCTAATTGGAGTATGGGACTATTGCCCAAGTAGTAGGTGACAGTACCTCCCACAGGTATGTAAATGATGAAGGCATATAGGGCTTGGCGCGGATATTTGTAGGAAAGGGACATGACTATTATCCCTAACACGCCAGGGACTGCTGCTTTAATTCCAGCTACGAAAAAAAGTAGAATGCCAACGAAGACACCGCCAAAAGTGGCGGTGGTGAGTAAGCTTGTGAGTTCTTTACGTACTTGGGCAGATTTGCGCTTTTGGGCTAACTGTTCTTTGAGGCTAAGGGTAGAAGTTTCCTTTTTAGCCTGCTTTTTCGATTTTTTCGATTTCTGAGATTTTGATTTGAATTTTGGCATAGTGGCACTGTAGCCTATCAGCCTCGCAAAATACTCCATTATATAGGACTAATATTTGATTTTAAAATACACGTAGGGGGCCAGTGCGTTACGGAGGTTCCCGACGCTCGATTACTCACTCTCAGCGTTGGCATTCGCATAGCGTATTGCAGACAAGCCTCTTTGTACCACTTTGTGGAAGCAAGCTACGCGTAGCCTCTCCCTTTGGGAGAAGAGAAAGCTTTACGTTGTGGTAACTGGCGTTGTGTTAGCGCAGAAACTACTAGCGTGTCAAGACTAAATCTGTGCATTAGCAAACTCTTGTGGGATGGGCTTCTAGCCCGTCCTAATTGGCGGGCAAGATGCCCGCCCCACAAGAAAATTTATTGCAACATTTTAGCCTTGACACGCTACTACGGAACAATTTCAAGCTTTTGGTGCGTTACACTCCACTAACACACCATATAAGACCATTTATGAGATTTTTTCAAAAACAATTTACAATTCTGAGAGTTGATAAATCTCTTTGGATTGCTGTAGATTGTATAATCCGAATTCGTCTCTCAATGATTGATTTAATAATTTACGATTAAAAATGCTAAATCTTAATCTTTTTGAATTTTCAAAAAGATTTTCTCCTGTTGCCAAAATATAAACCGCACCTGGAAATGGTAATGATTTAATGGATTTTCCTTTGTTCTTTAAAATCTCTCTAACTTTAGCGTGGTCTATATAATATTTATAGTATCCGTAACCACGATTATATTCTGCGGTTTCTGGCAAATCATTCAAATCATATCGAAGAATATTACAAGTACCGCACATTTTATAAAAATTGCTTCTCTTGATATAGATGTAATTATTGCCTTCTTGATATTTATAACCTTTATTTATAAACCATCCATTAGAATCAGGGTGTTGTTGAACAAATTTGGCTAACTTTCCACTCACACAATCGTCAGCATCAACTGTCATAGTGTGAGTGGGATAAAATTGACGAGCATACATCAATCCTTTTAAGATTTTACGCCCTTTGTCTGTGTCTCCTTTGGCTACAGGGGTAGGCTCGTTTGGAGGGGAAAAATCAACTGTAATGTATGTAATATGAGGATGAGTAAATTCTATTTTGGGCTTTTCGTGACAAACAACAATAACGTGAAAGTTTGGTGAGGTTTGATTGCAAACTGATTTAATACATCTTTCAAATAATTGCGTAACACGCTCCCAGGAATTGGAAACTTGTGCACTTTTGAGTGGGATAACAAAAACAAGCACTGTATTTTATCAGAACAAACAGCTAGGAATCTCGAAGCAAATAATAACACGTTAAGACTGACGCTAAGACCAAATGTCAGTAGATCGAAATAGACAAGAGGCAGAGCCTCTTTTAAATATATTCCCAGCCTGGAGGCTGGGAACAAGAAGACACAAGCCTTTGGGCTTTTCTTAGTGCCATTCGGTTCAAAATGCAAAATCCGAGTAGTATTGGCTTGCGCCTACGCTTGCACTGCACCCTTAAACCATCAACAACGCTCGTTCCTTGAAAAGCAGACTCTAGGCAAATTGTGTTCCTAAACTCTAATCAACGGCTGGTAAGGATTCTGGAAAACTTTTCGGTCTACTGACAGTATACAGAGGCCAATTACCCGATTTCACCCAATTTGAGTTACTTGCTGATTCACACGAGGACGGCCAAAGCGTTCCCAAGCACTCCCTCCTCGCAGAAATAGCTCTAAAAAGCGCAATGGTTCTCCTGAATCGCCTCTTGACCAACCGGAACTACCAGGAGCAAAGGCTAAAGTTCCTTCAGACACCTTGAAACTGCCATCAGAATACACTGCATCGCTGACCACATCTCCAATTCGGATGACGATCTTGCTTTGAGGCTCCAAGTTAACTGTATGCGCCTCAATAGTTGTTTTAATGTTGCCGTAGCCATCAATCCAGGCAATGCGATCTGATGGAACATCTGGAATTTGCTCGCTCTTGAGGCTATCTCCCAAAAGGCTAAAATCTTCATTCATAATCGCAGCCGCAGCCGGAGGAAATACATCTCGCGAGCGAAACTGCGAACCACCACGGGAAACGTTGACCACTCGCAACTCCTTTGTATGGTCTTTGATAAAGGAGAGGGTGTAGCCTGCATTCACACCCACTACTTTTACACCATTGGATAGAAGGGCATAAGTTAGCCCTTCACCTTCATTATCGCGACGAGCTTCAGGATCGTCCTGACGAGGCGCACAGTTGTGATAAATTAGGCGATCGCTAGGGCCAGGGTTAAGTCCAAGTTGGGCAATCCAGAATCCCGTTGCTAAGGTACTGAATGCTGGAACCGAAAGCAAATGAATTTGGGCATGGGGAAAAGTCATCAGCAGACGTTGTGTGACTTCAGTAAATGCCGGATCTCCTGTACCGTAGTCTGCAATGACGCAGATAAACATTCTGCTCCTCCTTTTGATGGGGTAATTTGTAATCAACCTAATTCATAATTAGTAATTATGAATTATTTCGTCATTATCTGATTACAGGATGAAATGAAAAAACGAGTGTTCTATTTCACTCCTAATTAATAACGTTAAAGTCTTAATCAATGCAATGAAAACAATCACTTCACTTTTTAGCGAAGAACGCAACCAACTCCAGATAGATATTGATAATACAATCGGCATTGAGCAAATAGTTAAACTGGTTCAAAAGCGACTCGATAATCTCGAAAGAATTTACATTGAAAAGCTTAATTTGGCTCAAGTTCGTCTGGCTTCTTTTTTCCTGGATACGCTGCGACAATCTATCGCCACTCTGGCTGCGGCTAACTATCTTCAAGTTGCTCCAACAGAGCAAAGGCAAATTACTAATACAGGGACAAAGTTGTTTAGCAGCAGATTCATCCTGAAACTGCTAAAGGGACTAATTTATATAGGCATCTTAGGTTCGTTGTTTTCCTTGACTAAAACTACCGCAGGTGCTTGGATGGCTATCTTATTAACCTCTCTACTTATAGGATTAGAAATTGTACTTCAACTCGAATCAAACAAACAGCAAAATAATTCTATATCTGAAGGAGTATTGGAATTACCTCAACCGATTCTCCGGATTGATAGCAAAGTATTTCTAGATCATCTTGGCGATGCTCTCAACACTATCGACCTAGCAGTGGCTAGATTAGAAGAATCAAATAAACACGAAGGCGATTTAGCAATAGAAGAACTGCCAGAGTTATTGAATTTTCTCCAAAGACTAATGGGCGCATCCAAACTTGATAAACCCCAAATGGCTTATGAACTGGCGAAACTTCTGCCACAGATTTTAATGTCTCAGGGAATTAACGCTCAAATTTACCGATCGAATAGCGATCGCGATTATTTTGACTTTGAGCCAAGTATCGACCCCGATACCAAAGAACACGTGACTCTAACGCCGGCTTTGTTGAAAGGCGATCGCTTGATTAGACGCGGTAGGGTAATTGAACCAGCATATTCCTCTGCTAGAGAATAATAGACAATAAGGGTATGGAAATTTTAGAAACAATCGGTTTTGATTTAGGGCACGGTGAAACGGCTGTAGCTAAAGCGATCGTGGAAAGCATCGAACCTCCCCAGATGTTGGAGATTAATAACAAGAAGAACCAAATTACAGCCCTTGGTTGGCATCCTAAACTCGGTTATCTTGTTGGCGAACAAGCATTAATTCAAGCTGGTGTTACCCAACTGACAATCTCTTTCAAGCAAAAACCCAACAACGATCCCAAATATCGGGAAACAATTAGCACTTTTGTGGCAACCTACTACCGCCTTTTGAAAGAAAGCAAACAACTTGCAGGTGGAGAAAGTAGCTATTTTTACATTGGTTGCCCTTCAGGATGGTCAGTTAGCGATCGCACCGAATATCAAAAGCTACTTCAAGAAGCTGGCATTCTCCAACTCAATGTCGTACCCGAATCGCGGGCCGCTTTCATGCAAGCCAAAGAAGCCGGGAAGTTGGAGTATGACAAACTTCTGGCATCGGTGCTAATTGTCGATATTGGTTCTTCAACCACAGATTTTACTTTGGTTAAAAGCTTAGAAGAAATCCCGATAGATTTCGGGAGTAATACTTTAGGTGCATCTCTAATTGACAAGGCTATTTTTGCTCGGACTCTCGCTAATCACGAACAAAAAGCATTACTCGAAAAAGTATTTAAAGAATATCCCCATCACCAAGCTCGTTGTGAACTTGCTTGCCGCAAAGCTAAAGAAGATTACTTTTCTAATGAACAGCTATACAGCGATCCTGAATCCTTTGCGCGTGGGTTCGAGTCGATTAACGAACAGATTTATTTTATTCCCCAAGTGAATAAATTAATGATGGAGGAAATTTTAAACCAACCATTACCGGAATTGGAAAATCATAGTTGGATTAAATCATTTCGCAACTCTTTAAAGGAGGCGAAAGAAAAGCTGGAAAAACTTGGAATCGTGCCGAAACTTTTGTTGATGACTGGCGGTGCATCTCGCATGAAGTTCACGCACGTTCTTTGTCAGGAAATGTTTCCCGAACCAGAAACGCTGCTTCGCCCCGATCCAGAACCGGAACGCTGCATTGCAATGGGTTTAGCAAGAGTAGGAAGATGGGATTTGCGTGCTGCTGCTTTTAAGCAAGAAGTGAACAAACTATTTACCTCAAACCAGCTTAAAGGTTTGATTGAAAGGCATATTCCAGAGTTAATCGCATCACTAACTAAGCCTTTGGCGGATGGCTTGATTATCAACGCAGTTAAACCAGGTTTAAAAGATTGGCAAAAAAACAAAATACGGACTTTAGCCGATTTAGAAACAGCTTTGATCGGTCGGGCAGAACAGTGGCTCAAAAGCGATCGCGCCGTGCAGATAATTAATCATCAATGCGCTTCTTGGTTTAGCAATAAAATCCAACCCGATTTGGCCGCACAAACCGATCCAATCTGTCGAAAGTTTCAGATACCTAGAAGCAGCTTAAGATTCGAGGATAGTATTGACCCAACTTTTGTTAACCCAGAATTACAAATTGGAGATGCTATTCTGGCTGAGACAGTAGCATTTATCGTCAATGTAGTAATTGGTGGAGGCGCTGTGGCTAGCATCATCACTCTTATCCTAACTGGGCATTTAACCTGGCCGATTGCACTAGTATATGGGGCTTCGTTGATGGCAGCAGGAATGGAGCTAAATCGTAAGAGTGTTCAAGAAGTAATTAAGACAAATGTAGATGTACCTAGTTGGATGCGTTCTAATTTTTTGAGCGACAAAAAAATTGAGGATATGTGTGAGCAAATAAAGCCGGAGTTAGAGAAAGTTCTTCAAGAACAACTGACAGCAAATCAAGAAGCTTTTGATAAACTGATTGTCAAAGTTGAGCAAGGACTTCAAAACAGTCTTTCCAGCAAGGTTCAATCTTGCATAATTCTGATTCAATAACGGTGATGTATGCCAGGAAATATAGTTTTTATAAATTGCGATCGCATTGCTTAAGTATTTTAAATTGTTAATTCCAAAATTTTCTCAAAATCAAAGTTCTTTACTAACTGCGTTAAACCATTCGCTAAATGAGCATGTGATGCGGGAATTTGATTAATTAATTGCAGAATTTGCTGACCATGAACTTTAGTTGCACAGTCACGTAGTTGTGCTATCCATGCAGCTGGCATAACTACTAAATCTTGGGGTGTAAGGTGGTGATTGTTGATGCTGCTAATTGATTCGGCTGCATAAAGATAACGTACTCCTAAATGCAGTGCCATTTTTGCAAAAACTTCTTCTGTGTGGAAAGGTTTACGCACAAAGTCATCACAACCAGTTGATAATGCTGTTTGGCGGTCTTCTTCAAAAGCACTACCACTTAGTGCAATTACAATTGTTGCGGGAGTCCCAGATGCTTTGATTTGTTTTGTCGCTTCATAGCCATTGAGTACAGGCATTCTCATATCCATCCAAATTAAATGCGGTTGCCAACTTTGCCACAAGTTAATTGCTTCTTGCCCATTGGTGGCACAACGCACTTCAAAGCCTACAGATGTCAACAATTCTATTAGTAACTGCCGATTTTCTGGCTTGTCTTCAGCTACAAGAATTCGATAGGTTGGTTGTCCAGCTATTAATCCTATAACTTGCTGGCTGGGTGTTGGTATCTCAATTTGTGCAGTGACAACCGCATGAGTCTGGATAGTGAATTTAAAAATTGAGCCAACTCCCACTTGACTGCTAACAGTAATATCTCCACCCATCAACTGTACAAAACTACGACTAATTGCTAATCCTAGTCCTGTACCTTCTTGGGATTTGCGGCCACTTTCGCTTTGTACAAAAGGTTCAAATAGGTTTTCTAGTTCGGCTGATGAAATGCCAAGACCAGTATCTTCTACCGCGAAATTTAGTGTAAGTGGTTCTTGATTTACTACTGACACCCGCAACGTTACCTTACCTTTGGGTGTGAACTTAATCGCATTTCCTAAAAGATTAACTAAAATTTGACGTAACTTACTTTCGTCTGTGTAGATATATTGAGGTAAATTAGCTGCTAAAGCAAAAATTAGCTCTATATTTTTTGATTTGGCTTTAAATTGAAATACTTGTTGCAGCCAGTCTAATAAAGCCGCAAGATTAAAGTTAGTTTCGTTCAGAGTGGTGCGACCAGCTTCAATTTTGGACATTTCCAACACATCATTAATTAAAGTCAGCAGGTGTTCGCCACTGCGCCTGATAGTGTCTAAATAATTTTGCTGTTGGGAATTGAGAGAACCACTACGCATCATCAACTGGACAAAACCCGACATCACATTTAGGGGAGTTCGCAGTTCATGACTCATGTTGGAAAGAAACAGGCTTTTGGTTTTGTTAGCAGCTTCCGCTTTCGCCCTAGCTGTTTCCGCTTCTTTAATACTTGCTGCTAATTCGGTGGTGCGGAGTTTGACTAATTGTGTGAGGTTTTGTTCGCGGGCGGCTACTTCATGCGCCATATACTGAAACGTGCGTGCTAGTTGTCCTGGTTCGTCAGCCCGTTGCGCTACTTTGATAATTTCTGGTGAGTCAAAGCCTTCTACTTGCTCAACTGTGATTGTACCAGCACCAACTTTTTGCGCGATCGCAGTTAGTTGCTTGAGTGGTTGAATGACTGTCCCCTTCAAAAACCGATTGATTAACCACACACCCAACGCAAACACAGCCACAACAATACTCATCACTAACGTCAGGGTATGACGCACACGCATAAAGACTTCATCGGCTGGGACATAAATTGTTTGTGCTGCGACTATTTCATTTAACTTCCAACCAAACCCACCTTGTGTTCCGTAAGTTTGAATCATGCTTTTGGGGGCTGATGCTGGCTGGCCATGACACACTAAACAGTTTTGCTGAGTTACTTTTAGCGGTTGGGCAATGTAAAACAGGGTTTCTCCATAAATAGGTCGATAACCAGAAAGTTTAGTCGTCTGTGGTTGTTGGCGAAATTGTTCCACCAAATTGGTTTCAAAGTTATCCGCTTGGTCGCGGGTATTTGTTGGGTTGAGTGTCGCTTCTTTATAGAGGAAGCTTTTATATTCGGGGTGGGTGCGAAATTGTTCAAACACCTGTCTGGCTGCATACCCAGGAACGGTTTCGGGGATAAATGCTGGCGCAGTTAGTAGTTGATTTGCTAAAAGGGGATCGATGGTGTTATCGGTGTAGTTCCTCACAGAATTCATCGTCTGGACTAAAATTTCTGCCTTAGTACTGACATCTTCTTCTGCCAAGTGTTGCATTGCTGAAGCCAGAATCATCCCACTTAAGCAAATCCCACCCAGAAATACTAGTGTTAGTAGTAAGGTAAATTTTGTTGCCAGTTTTAGCTTTCTGAGCATTTTCACCCCTTTGCTCGTGTACGTGTGTTCAAAAGTATATAATTTGAACTATATTTTTTGGGTGTAGATTTTTGCCTCACGCAGAGGCGTAAAGTAAAGATTTGAAAATTGAGATTTTTACAAGAAGTCTCCTAGTTCAAGACAGTTATTCGCGAAAAAATGTATTTTCCCTACACCCCTCTGTCCTGTCTCCTATGAATAGTAATGATTCCCCTAAAGGTGACATCCTGATTGTTGATGATACATTGGATAATTTGCGCCTGTTATCGACAATGTTGATGCAGCAGGGGTATGAAGTTCGCAGCGTGACTAATGGTCAAACAGCATTAATGGGGACAAAAGCCCAACCTCCCGATCTGATTTTGCTGGATATTCAGATGCCGGGGATGAATGGCTATGAGGTTTGTCAGCAATTAAAAGCTCATCCTCAGACTGAAAGAATACCAGTCATTTTTATTAGTGCTTTAAATGAAGTGTTTGATAAGGTGAAAGCGTTTGCGGCTGGGGGAGCAGATTATATTACTAAGCCGTTTCAAGTTGAGGAAGTTTTGGCGCGGGTGGAGAATCAGTTAACGATTTGTAGATTGCAAGGACAGTTACTCAAAGCTTTGGCACATGAAAAGGAACTCAACCAACGCATAGAAGCAATGGCGGCGGTGGAAGAACGCAATCGCATCGCCCGTGATATTCATGATTCTCTAGGACACGCTCTAGTAGCACTCAACATTCAAATGGAAACTGCCCTGACTTTATGGCAAACTGACCCAACACAAGCCTACGAATTTTTAAAAGAGGCGAAAAAACTCGGTTCTGATGCTCTGAAAGCTGTGCGTCAGTCGGTATCGGAAATTCGTTCCGATCCATTGCAAGGGAAGCTTTTGGAAAATGCGATCGCTACTCTCGCCCAAGAATTCTATCGCACTACTGGCATCCTCCCCCAATGTCAAATCGATTTATCTTATCCCTTATCCAATCAAGTCAATACAGTTGTCTACAGAATTATCCAGGAAGGGTTGACAAATATTTGCAAATATGCAGACGCAACTCATGTGCAGATTCAGATTCACACTACTGCTGAAGGTTTATTGTTAGTTCTCCAAGATAATGGCACAGGAATGTCAATTGATATGTCTGCTAACGGTTTTGGACTGCAAGGAATGCGGGAAAGAACAACTACTGTCGGTGGGCAATTAGAAATTCACAGTCAACCTGGGGCTGGTTGTCGAATTACCGCAAGATTTCCGAGGCTGGTAGCATGATTCGAGTATTAATTGCAGAAGATCAAGAGATTGTTCGGCGAGGTTTGAAAACCTTGTTAACGACTAAGCCAGATTTACAGGTTGTTGGCGAAGCAGAGAATGGCGAAAGGGCAATTCAACTAATAGAGGGTTTACAAGCGCAATTTCTCCCGCCGGATGTGGTACTCATGGATATTCGGATGCCGGTGATGGATGGAGTGGAAGCCACAAGACTAATTTGCCAAAAGTTTCCCGGTACGAAAATTTTAATCCTCACCACCTTTGATGATGCTAAGTATGTGGCTGAGGCATTGCGCTTTGGTGCTAAAGGTTACTTATTAAAAGATACACCTGCGGAAGAATTAGCAGAAGCCATTCGCTCAATTCATAAAGGTTACACCCAATTTGGGCCGGGAATTGTCGAAAAGATGATGGCGAATGTGTCAGTTATCGAAACAGACAAACCGCAGGAGTTACCCCCAGGAATGACAGAACTGACTGCGAGGGAACGAGAAATTTTAAGGATGATTGCCAATGGTGCTAGTAACCGCGAAATTGCCCAAGCAGTCTTTCTTTCCGAAGGGACAGTGAGAAATCACATCAGCAATATCTTAGCGCGGTTAAATTTACGCGATCGCACCCAAGCAGCTATAGTTGCGAATTCGTTTATGTCTTGGTTAGGGACTTCCAGTTAAAAAAATATCCCGTCGTAGGGGCGCAAGGTCTTCATTGGTGTCAACTTAACGCGAAACCGCTTGTCCGCCGGGAATTGAAATTCCCGTCTCATAGCTAAAGTCATCTGAAGATGACTAAAAATCTCCAGTCTACTTCAGTAGACTTAAGCTATTAGACCGGAAATTTATTTCCGGGTGGGTATGGAAGCCAACAGATAAGCATTTCCAGCTTAAGTTGACACCTTTGAAGGCCTTGCGCCCCTACAAATCTATGAAATAATTTGGGATAATTTATTTTTTGCAAGTCCCTTAGAAAAGTAGCGAACACGGGGAAAATTCCTCTCCTCTGCACCCTTCCCCACTTCGACTACGCTCAGTGACCACCTGCCCCTCTGCCTCTTATCAATGCCCCATACCCAATTCCCGATGACAAATGTCATGCCAGGTACATGACATTTATTCGATGTGGGCAACCTTGATTGCCGGATATTTTAAAGCTATCGAAACGAGGACAACGGTTGGTGAGTTAACCAAACTACCTCAATCGCTAGAGATAAGTCTAACAGGGTTTAGTAAAAGTCAAATCCACTTTTGCTCTCCCAAAAAATTTTAGTCAGACTCAATCTTTCCCTTTGCTAACGCCGATGGTTGCAATTACTGCACATCATCTTGGCGGATGCGTGTTTACACAAATTAATTTTTACTCGATAAACAATTAGGAGCTTCCATCATGTCTATTACCAAAAACACCAAACTCAACAAGTCCCTGTTACAAGTAGTTGCACTCATTAGCACAAGTCTTCCTCTACTCACTATGACTTTTGGGAAACCTGCAATGGCAGAGTCAGCAAGCAACCGTCATTGTATAGATGTGGCAAATGTGGGGGTTTGTGCGGAAGAGAAAGGCGCAGGCTACGAATTTTATGCACAGTTTGGGCCAGTCACTAGTCAAAAACAATACATTGGTCGTGATGGCGGTTGTGCAACTTTCGGCACAATTAGTGTTGCTGGTTCTCATGCCCAGGTAAAAGGTTGCATTAAGGGCAGTCCAGTGCGTTTTGAAGGTAAAGCTGAAGCGTGTGCAGTTAGCAAATGTAAGAGTAAAGATTTTGCTCTGAATTTACCATCAAGTACAGGTAGTCCCTCGAATCCCTCTCAACCTCCTGTTAAAGCTCCAGCCGAGATTGGCAAGTTTGAATTGTTCTGGGATGGTGTACGTGTTGGTACAGAACCCACTTGGACAAGAGAACAAGCGATCGCTAACCTAGAATGGAACAAAAAGACTTATCCTAATAAGAAAATCGAAGGTTTGTTTAACGGTCAAAAAGTCGGCTATGAGTTGATTTGGGATGGGGCACGTGTTGGCTTTGAACCATCTTGGACGAGAGAACAAGCGATCGCTAACCTAGAATGGAATAAAAAGACTTATCCTAATAAAAAAGTTGAAGCCTTGTTTAACGGGGAAAAACTTTCATAGTTCAGGCTAACCGAGCGTCATAGTTGTTTAACACTAAGTGTAGGGGAGTAAGTGTTTTGAATACTTACTCCCCTAAGCCAGGATTAAAGTTACTCATATAGTTTGGCGAATCTTAACACAGAATTTGTATTAAATATGTAAACTGCTCAAAGTCAATGATTCAAACAATAGTTGTATTTATCATCATTGGGCTGATTCTGATTGGGATTTTAGCCAATCCCGTTATAGTCAAAAGGCGAAGAAACCGTCTCAAACATCGTCCTTTTCCTCCACTGTGGAATGCCATTATTGAAAATAATCTTCCTATTTATCTGTGTCTCTCTCCCGATGAAATCAGACGACTTCAGGGACATATTCAAGTATTCTTAGCAGAAAAGCAATTTATTGGCTGTAGAGGATTACAGGTGACGGAGGAAATGAAATTGACTCTTGCTGCTGTCGCTTGTTTACTTCTATTAAATGAACGTGGGCGATACTTCCCCAGACTTCGGTCAATTCTGGTGTATCCCAACGCTTATTTTGTTCAGGAAACGAATTCCGTCGGAAAATATGTTGTTGAGGAAAGGCGTGTAGCAAGACTTGGTGAATCGTGGACAAATGACCAAGTAGTAGTGTCTTGGGAACAGGTGAAACAAGACATTAATAACTGGAGAGATGGCCGTAATGTTGTGCTTCATGAATTCGCCCATCAATTAGATCAAGAAGATGGTAAAGCTGACGGAGTTCCGATACTGCAAAACAACTCAGACTATGCTATTTGGGCGAAGGTAATGACAGAAGTATATCAGCAACTTTGTAATGATGTTCTACAAGGTGCAAAGACGGTAATGGATAGCTATGGCGCAACAAATCCCGCAGAATTTTTCGCCGTAGCAACTGAGACATTCTTTGAGAAACCGCATCAATTGCTGTCTAAGCATCCGGCACTTTATGAGCAACTGCAACGTTACTATCAATTAAATCCTGTGCAATGGGTGTGAAGTAAGTGGGTAAGAATAAATCACATTATGTTCAGTTAATCAACCTTCCTTCAAAATATTTTACGAATTACGAATTACGAATTACGAATTATTTTAACTATGAGTTTTTCATCGCCAGAATCTTCAAAGCTACTGCTTCAGGGACAGGCATCACTGATAATCGATTTCCTTGTCTCACCAACATTAACTCTTCGGCGCTAAACTTATCTTTGAGTATTGATAACAAGATAGGGTTAGAAAAAGTCTCAACAAATTCTACTACAACTGTTTGCCAGCGAGGTGATTCCGAACTTGATTTAGGATCGTAGTATTTACTTTCTGGCTCAAACTGGGTCGGGTCAGCAATATCTTTTTTCACTACACGCATTAACCCAGCAATACCGGGAGGATTAGTGCTGGAGTGATAGAAAAAAGCTAAGTCTCCTTCATCCATAAGGCGCAAAAAGTTGCGAGCTTGATAATTGCGAACGCCGTCCCAGATAGTCTCTTTTTGCTGTTGAAGGTCAACAATGCTATAGGCTTCTGGTTCTGATTTCATTAACCAATAATTCATTTACAGAAATTATGCATATACAAAAGCATTTTAATTTTGAGAAGGTAAGTTCGTAGTAAGGACTTTAGTCCTTATTTTTTAAGCACTAAAGTGCTTACTACAAGCCTTTTTGCACTAGTGAATATTTGGCTTAACTACGGTAAGCTATAACAGCATAAAACGGATCTCCTCCAGATGCACCCAACCACTGTAAGATATTCGGTAATGTTGATTTATGAGCTATTACTTCTGCGATTGTAAATCCTGGAACTGAGGCGAAGTAAGCTTTGACTAATTCGACTCGCTGTCCTTCTGAAGCCTCCCGCCAAGCTTGAATCGCCTTTTCAAAAAACATCCGGTTAGAAAAGCTGATAATTGCAACACCACCGGGTTTCAAGATGCGGTAAATCTCGGAAAATACTGCTTCTGGATATTGCATATATTGCACAGATACGCAATTGAGAACAGCATCAAAATCTCCATCTGGTAAAGGTAGCTGCGGATTTTCGTTAAGATTTTGCACAAAGTAATGATTTAAGCGGGCATTACGTGCTAATTCCTCACCATTGAGTCCGTGTCCCTCCACATGGTCAAACTTCATCTCTTCTGGTAGATGAGACACCCAACTGCTCATCATATCAAAAATGCGGGTGTTGGGTTTGAGGCGATCGCGGTATAAATCCGTTAGCTGTTGAATAAATCCTTCATCGACATGGGTGACGAAGCGGGGATAGGCGTAGAACAGTTTATCATCTGTGTCATCTAATTTCAGGCGCTGATTCGGTCTTAACTGCATAAATCTCTGTTTTGGAGTACTGTTTCCGAAATTTGCGGCAATTTCAGATATTTTTTCACAAACACTATGTAACATATTTTAATAACAGCAGGATACCTAAATAGCAGTATTCAATTTTTCTCAATTCAATGTTATATAAACTACACTTCTTGCAGCATATTTGGCGACAAATCCGCCTAGTCGCATCATTACCCTATTTTAGTTTGTTAGTTTGGATACTGCCCTTATTACTATTTACTTCTGGACATAATAGCCTGATGGCACATGATGAAGGGCTTTACGCATCACGTGCCCGTCTGATGTTTGATTCTGGTAATTGGATAGCTCCTTGGGAAAGAGCACATCATAAAACTCCTGGCCCTTATTGGTTAATTGCCAGTTTTTACAAGCTGTTTGGTATCAGTGATACTAGTGCGCGTCTTCCTAGTATGATTGCTGCCATTTTTAGTTTGTGGCTTGTGTATGAAATTGGCAAAATTATGCTAGGCAAAAAATTAGGTTGGCTAGCTGCTGCAATTTTAAGTGTGGAATTTCTCTGGCTGCAATACTCTCGCTTAAGCACACCTGATGTACCGATGGTTCTCTTGGTGCTTTTAGCTATTTTGTCTTTAATCAAAACGGAATTGCATCCCAAATATCGCTACTGGTGGAGTTTTCTAGCTGGTTTAAGTTTAGGTTTAGGCTTTTTAGTTAGAAGCTTTATGATTTTTTTGCCAATTATAGCTTTATTACCTTATTTAATTTGGGAACATCGCCGTCATCGTCATCTTACTAACCCAATTTTATATTTAGGCTTTTTCTTAGGTTTAATACCAACCTGTGTTTGGCTGTGGTTAAGCTGGCTGCACTTCGGAAATAATAGTTTTGAGGAGTTACTCAAGTTTGTTGTACAACTAAGTTCTGAAGAACGGGAGTCTAATGGACTATTATTCTATGTCTGGAATATTCCTGTAAAAGCATTTCCTTGGGCTTTTTTCGGACTTTTAGGTTTATTTTTAACTCTCCGTCGTCCCATTCCTCGTTACCAGTTAATATTAGTTGGCTTTCCACTTGTTTTATTTGTAGAAATTAGTATTTTTAGCACTCGTTTATCTCACTATAGTCTTTGCCTTTATCCGTTCATCGCTTTGTTTGCATCCGTGGGTTTAAACTGGCTAGGCAATATTTACCAGACAGGAATTCCCTCACAATTCCCTCTTCAAAAAAGTAAAAAAAAGATATTGAACCTTTTTTCAATAAATAATCTTCCCCGAAACCTCAGTTATGCCTTGGGTGGATTAGGTGTTTTACTTGTTATCGCGAGTATTGGCATTTTTAGCTGGGGTAGTTCTGATATCCGCAAGTATGCAAGTATTGGCTTGGCTATGGGCTTGGGTTGGTTAATTTTACCTGTGGTGTGGATTGCTCGTTACCACTTTGACAAAAAATTTCTCACAGCGCGTTATTGGATTGCAGGTTGGTTAATTCCCTGTTGGCTGGCCTTGGCGGCGATAGGTAGCATCGGTCTGTTAAGTGACTATAACTCTAGTTTAAAAACTTTTTTACAACAAAGTGCGATCGCTTCAATTCTCCAATCTCATCCTACGTACTATGTGGAAATGGACGCTAAAACAAAAGTATTGCTTAATTTCTATCTTCCTACTCGCCCTCAACCAGTAGTCTCTATTTCCCAAGTACCTACTTTGAGCTATGCTTGGATCTATGCTAAACAGTCCTCTCAATTATCTCGACCTCACCGCATTATCGGCGCTGTCAAAGAGTACCAGTTGATTCAAGTTCTGCCCTAAGACATTATATTCAAGTCTTCGCTACTGTTTTGATACATTCTGTTTTGAGAAGGACTAAATTATCAGTCTCAATAACTGCACAAGATTTAATTAATGTCGCTAAAACAGGTAGAGCCTTCTGTAAATTTGCGTTCGCTTGTTGTGCCGCTGGCTGATATTGTTGTAGCCAAGTGTTTTTAGTTATATATTCTGGAAGGAATGCAGAACGGTCTAATAACCAAAAAGTTACGTGGTATTTTTGAATAAAGTCTTTAATCTGATTAATATCATCAGTATATTGGGCATTAATCAGGTCAATCATCCGCTGGCGAAATTGAGCGTAATATTTTGTATGGATTGGTAATGCATATTCTTTACCCACCAAAATTGTTCTTTTAGCGAAGATGGGTATGTTATCTGCTTCTTGGGAAGTAGAGGCTATGACAATATTTTGCGGTTGCTTTTGCAAAAAATTATATAATGTTGGGGCTTGACCTGCTAAATAAGGGGTTTTGGGAAAAACTTTTAAGCTACTAGGGTACAAAACGAGTCCTGCACCAAGGATTGTAATAGTCCCTAAGATTAAAATTTGTCTGCCATTTTGTCTCGACCATCGAAATGTAGCATCTAAAATTAGGGTAATAGAGATTGCTGCTGCAATAGCAAATACTATCTTAAAAGTATGATGGGTGTAGCGGCTAGGCCAGTGCAGTTTAAAAGCTAAGGCATGGGCAGTAAAAAACATGATTAAACTAGCTATTACTACCTGTAGTAATAGTTTTACTTCATCTTTTAGTTCTTTGGTTAGGAGAAAGTGAGACTGAAATTTCAGGATAATTGGTAATAATAAACCAACTAATAATTGAGGAGGTGCAATTAAAGCAAAAAAACCGCTATCTCTACCATCAAACCAATAACTAATAATATTATGAGTAAAATACCTGAATCTTCCTCCATCCCAGTACTCTGGCATAGTTCTCGCAACAGCAGCAGTAATTGTCGGGCCAAATTGTGATGATTGAATAGTATAAGGTAAAATTAGGATGCCAGCAGTTATAGTGGCTGCTACAAATAAAATAAAATCTTTTCGGTTATGAGAAATAGTTATCTGCCCATTCTGCCAGCGAAATAATCTCAAAACTAAAATTAATAAATTGATAAAACCTATGATAGGGTAGATTAAACATTGAAGCGCAAATACAATTAATATACCAAATCCAGAAGACCGGATTAAATAATATATAAAAGCTAAAACTAGGGGATAAATAAAATCTCTAGGAGTAGCAGAAAATAGGTCATCGTGAAGGCAAAGGCTTTGATTTAAAAGTAAAGAGGCGATAAACCCTGCCATTGGTACTGGTAATATCTCCATACAAACTACAAAGCAATAGCTGGTTGTAATTAGTGCCAGTACTAATGGAAAAATTTTGCCAAATAAAATTGGATCTATATTTAAAGCTGCAATTACTTTATAAACAATACCATACCCAATTGGTGTCACCGACTGAAAATAATCAGCAATTAAATCCCCAGGAAATAAATCTGGGTTAAAGTAACGATAGATCCAAGAAATATATTCCCGTGCATCGTCGCTCACTATATATTTGCTGGTGAAAGCTTGTCGCAGCCCCATAAAAATATAACCAACGGCAAAAATTAGACTGAGACTGTACCAAAAAATAACAGTCAATCTAAATTGATTTTGTCTACTTTTTTGAGTAATAGGTGCTGTTAAAAGTTTTTGTAATTGTGAAATTAGCATTAGGCGCGTCTATGTCTGAATAAATTATGTTAATTAGGAAAATCAAAAGCTTTTTTCAATTTTTATGATTGTACAATCTTCAAGTACTGATCGGTCATTTATAAAGCCAATCATTCTCGCAACGCTCTGTTTTTTACCCAGAACGAAAGGTTATGAAAGCCGAACTGTCTGGATTAAAAGAACAAGTAGCCTCTATTTCGCAAATACCAGTTTTAAGCTATGCTTGGATATATGCTGACCAGCCCGCTAAATTACCTCAGTCTTACCGCATTCTTGGTACAGTAAAAGAGTACCAGTTGATTCAAGTTCTTCCCTAAGATAGATGTAAAGTAACTATTGCTAAAAAATATTAATTTAGTTATAATATTACGTACACTAAGTATTTTTCTAAATGGTTTCTACATCTAATCACTCCCCAACCTTAGAGTCGTGGCAGCAAAATCTGGCACCATATAATTTGGGCTACAGAATCAAATTAGTCTCACAACTGCTGAGTCGCAAGTTTACTGAGAGGCTAGAACCCTTTGGACTGACGCCATTTCACTGGTTGGTGTTGTGCTGTCTTTGGCAAGAAGATGGTTTACCTACTTCTAGTATTGGGGACAAACTCAAACAAGTAGGAGGAACTTTAACAGGCGTACTAGATCGGATGGAAGAACGCGGTTTAGTGCGTCGAGAACGCGACAGTCAAGATCGCCGCATCTGGCGAATCTGGCTCACGGATGCAGGAAAGGAACTAGAAGCTGTTTTACCGCCAATCGCCGCAGCGGTACGTGATGAAGCAATGGATGGTATTTCTTTTGCCGACCGAGAACTGTTTTCCCAAATATTGAATCGAGCGATCGCTAACCTGTCTTAAAGATGATCCCACAATCACCCGACCGGGGGAGGCAGTGTAAACATTTGTTTTGAGATAATATTACGCATACTAAGGAAATAAGGATTTTTTTCAGGGAATATTACGCATTCTAAATAAACGACTATCAATCAAATTATTGAACGAGCAAGCGAGGTAGCAATCATGGGTGCAAATACTTTTAACGGACGCAACGGACACAAAACCCCAGTTTTAGAAAAAGAAGTGATTCCTGATTTAGAGACTTTAGAAACTGTCACCACAGAGACATCCGCACCAGTAGAAGCACCTGTTGTAACTCCTGAGATCGAGAAAGAAGTTCCACCAAAACGGAAAAGACCGACTGGTTTAATTTTGGCAGGATTAGGTGTGGGTGCGATCGCCGCAGGTACTTTTGGTTATCACTACTGGCAATATGCCTCCACCCACCAGGAAACAGACAACGCAACCGTTGCGGGAAATATTCACCAAGTTAGTAGCCGCATTCCTGGAACTGTAAGTGAAGTGCTGGTGAATGACAACCAACTGGTGCAACCAGGACAATTGTTAGTGAAATTAGATCCACGAGACTATCAAAGTAAGGTGCAACAGGCACAAGCCGCCCTCGAAAATGCTCGCGGTCAGGCGCAAGCTGCTCAAGCAAATATTGCTTTAAGTTCACAAACCACCACTGGTAAGACAACTCAAGCGCAAGGAGATGTCAGTGGTGCAGTAGCAGCAATTTCTACAGCCCAAGCAGCAGTCCAAGAAGCCCAAGCTGGGATTCCTGCCGCCCAAGCAGCAGTCCAAGAAGCCCAAGCTGGGATTCCCGCCGCTCAAGCGCAGGTAGCCCAAACAAACGCCAATTTGTCAAAAGCTCAAGCAGATTACAATCGTTACAACGAATTGTATAAAACAGGTGCGATTCCTCGTCAGCAATTAGATACAGCCAAGGCTGCTTATGATGTGGCGACGGCACAGAAAAACGCCGCAATTCAGGGAGTAGAACAAGCTAAAGCCAAGTTAGCCTCAGCCAAGGTTGGTGTCGCCCAAGCCCAGTCTCAACTAGCACAGGCGCAAGAAAATGTCACCAACGCCCAAGCTAAATTGGCAGCATCTAAGGGAGGATTGCAACAAGCGACCGCCGGGGGACAAGATACCACAGTTAAGCGCAGTCAATACGAAGCGGCAAAAGCAGCGATCGCGCAATCAGAAGCATCGCTGAAAGACGCACAATTGCAACTATCTTATGCCAATGTTACCGCCCCTAGTGCCGGACGGGTAGGTAGAAAAAACGTGGAAGTTGGCAACCGCGTCGCAGCAGGAACACCATTAATGGCGATCGTGGATAACAACTATTGGGTAGTTGCGAACTTCAAAGAAACTCAACTAGAAAAGATGCGGCCAGGAGAGCCAGTAGAAATCAAGCTGGATAGTTTCCCTCATCACACCTTTATCGGTCGTGTTGACAGTATTTCGCCAGCTTCCGGCGCTCAGTTTGCCTTATTGCCACCGGATAATGCTACAGGTAACTTTACTAAAGTTGTCCAACGCATTCCAGTAAAAGTAGTTTTCGATCAAAAGAGCATTCAAGGATACGAATCGCGGATTACTCCTGGGATGTCTGCGGAAGTTGCGGTGGAAGTCAAGTAATATCATGTTCGCCAAATTACCCATAATAAAAGAACCCCTCCCCGCAGGCAGGCTACGGTGTACACACATCTCTATGCTGAGTGCAAAATGTGATTTGATCCCCCTAAATCCCCCTTAAAAAGGGGGACTTTGATTCTAGTTCCCCCTTTTTTAAGGGGGGTTAGGGGGGATCAAAACGATACGGGATAAGGTTATCAGACTTGTGTGTACACCGTAGCCGCTCTTCGGGAGGGGAGACAAAGCGTAGCTTTGGCGGGGTGGGGTTCTTGGGGTTTAGTAAGTAATCAACCGGACATCATTAAATACGAAATTGCCTGTAAACAAGATGAAAAACCTCTTTCTGTCCATGACATTCTCCTACATCTAAAGAGAGGCGTATAGAGATGAGGTGAGATGATATCTATGAAAGCAGATTGGTATAAAACAAGCCTGAGATGAAAAAATCGCTACTACCTGCATTAAGGTCAAGAAACTACCAGCTGTTTTTTGCTGGGCAAGGTATTTCCCTAATTGGGACGTGGATGACGCAACTTGCCACTATTTGGCTAGTTTATGACTTGACAAAATCCCCATTAATGCTGGGAGTTGTGGGATTTTCTAGTCAAATTCCTAACTTTTTTTTAGCTCCCTTTGGGGGAGTATTTGTGGATCGCTTTTCTCGGTATCGTACCTTAATTGGTACGCAAGTCTTGGCGATGATTCAATCGTTAACATTAGCAGCGCTGGCGTTAACTGGAGTGATTGAGGTATGGCACATCATCGCCTTGAGTTTGTTTCAAGGATTTATTAACGCCTTAGATGCGCCAGCCCGCCAAGCTTTTGTGCCAGAATTAGTTGAACGCAGAGAAGATTTAGCCAATGCGATCGCCATCAACTCCACGATGGTTAACGGTGCTAGATTAATTGGCCCTGCGATCGGCGGTTTATTAATTGCTGGCGTTGGAACTGGTTATTGTTTTTTAATTGATGGTTTGAGCTACGTTGCTGTAATCGCCGCTTTATTGGCGATGAAAGTTAAACCTTGGAAAAATTCGGTAACTGACGGTAATCCCTTGCAAAAAGTCAAAGAGGGATTTGTATATGCCTTTAGCTTCCCACCCATTCGATCCGTCTTATTGCTATCAGCTTTAGTCAGCCTGATGGGATTGCAAAATACTATTCTCGTCCCCGTTATTGCTGAAGAAGTTCTCAAAGGTGGTGCAGAAAGTTTGGGTTTTTTGATGGCGGCATCTGGAGTTGGAGCCTTAACTGGTGGTATTTATCTGGCTACTCGCCAAACAATCTTAGGAATTGGGAAATTGATTGCTCTAGCTCCAGCAATTTTAGGAACTGGTCTAATTGCCTTTTCTTTATCTAGATTTTTACCACTCTCTTTATTTACAATGTTATTTGTTGGCTTAGGAACAATTCTTCAGATTGCGGCTAGCAACACATTTTTACAAACCATTGTTGAAGACGATAAACGCGGACGATTGATGAGCTTATACACAATGTCATTTTTGGGAATGATTCCTGTGGGTAATTTATTAGGAGGTTTATTAGCAAGTCATATTGGCGCTCCCAATACTTTAATTATTGATGGAATAGCTTGTATTTTAGGGTCAATCATTTTTAGCAGACAGTTGCCTGCTTTAAGGAAAATAATGCGTCCAATTTATGAGCAAAAGGGGATTATTACGACTCAAGAAGTTTAAGATAAATAACCGCAGTTAATTTTATATTTATGTTACTGGGGCTTTCTATAGCAATTATTTTTTAATTTTTAGTGTTGCTTATTCAAGCTCACGCAGAGGCAGAGAACATATTGGTATAAGATTTAATAATAAAGTTTTTTGCTACTTAACCTTGAAACTGGAACAAAGTTATGGCTAATACAGGTGTAATTCGTCAGCAAGGGCAAAATCCTGCTTTACCACCAGAGTATGTACCGCTAAAAACCTGGATTGGTGTATTAGCCAGTATGCTTGGTGCATTTATGGCGGTATTAGATATTCAAATAACTAATGCTTCACTGCAAGATATTCAAGCAAGTTTAGGCGCAACTCTCGAAGAAGGTTCTTGGATTTCTACAGCGTATCTCGTAGCAGAAATCGTGGTAATTCCTCTAACAGGATGGTTATCACGAGTATTTTCTCTACAACGTTATTTATTAGTCAATACTGCACTATTTATCTTCTTTTCTATTTGCTGTGGTTGGGCATGGGATCTTAATTCCATGATTTTCTTTCGCGCCTTGCAAGGTTTTAGTGGAGGAGTATTAATTCCCACCGCTATGACAGTTGTCTTAACAACTTTACCCCAATCTAAACAATCGGTTGGGCTGGCTGCATTTGGGTTTAGTGCAGTTTTTGCACCTTCAATTGGGCCAACATTGGGAGGTTGGTTAACAGAAAATTTTGGTTGGGAATACAACTTTTATATAAATGTAATTCCAGGGGCATTAATGCTGGCTGGTGTTTGGTACGGAATTAAGCAAGAAAAACCTCAAATTAATTTACTTAAACAAGGTGACTGGTGGGGAATTATTGCAATGGCTATTGGCTTAGGTTCCCTGCAAGTTGTTTTAGAAGAAGGTAGCCGCAAAGATTGGTTTGGTTCAGCTTTGATTGTGCGTTTAAGTGCGATCGCAGTAATTTTTTTGGCGATATTTTTCTTTATAGAATTAACTCGTAAACAACCATTTATTAATTTACGGCTTTTATCCAGACGGAACTTTGGTTTAGCCAGTATTGTCAATGTGTCGTTGGGAGTAGGATTGTATGGTTCAATTTATATTTTACCGTTGTATCTCGCTCAAATTCAAAAATACAATGCTTTGCAAATTGGTGAAGTATTAATTTGGGCTGGTATTCCCCAACTATTTATTATTCCCCTGATACCGAAATTGATGCAACGTATTGACGTGCGTTTCATGGTAGCTTTTGGTGTGACTTTGTTTTCCATCAGTGCATTTATGAACTCTGGAATGACTAATGAAACAGGATTAGATCAATTACGCTGGTCGCAATTTGTCCGTGCAATGGGACAACCCCTAATTATGGTGCCGCTTAGTTCTATTGCTACTGCTGGTTTGAGTCCGAAAGAAGCAGGTTCGGCAAGTGGTTTATTTAATATGATGCGGAATCTTGGCGGTTCTATCGGAATTGCTTCTTTAGCGACTTTATTAGCTAATAGAGAGCAATTTCACTCGAATAGATTGGGTGATGGAGTATCTTTATATAACCCAGAAACTCAACAGCGAATTGACCAAATGACTCAGTATTTTGTCAGTAAAGGAGCAGATTTAAGTACAGCCCAAAATCAGGCGATCGCATCTATATCCAATATAGTCCGCCGAGAAGCATTTGTAATGGCTTTTAACGATTGTTTTTACTTTATTGGTATTGCATTATTACTCAGTGGAATTGCTATTTTATTCCTCAAAAAGGTGAAGCCAACTGGTGGCGCTGTGGCTCATTAGATTTGTTGTATGAGTTAAAATGTTTGATAAAACTACTAAGGTACTAAAATGGTCATTAGCCAAAGTGAGTACTATATCTCCCCTGAAGAATATTTAGAAGGCGAGAAAGTAAGTGAAATCAAACACGAGTATATTGATGGGCAAGTCTACGCAATGGCAGGGGCAAGTGATGCTCATGTCACTGTAGTAGGAAACTTGTTTGTACTGTTGCGAAACCATCTCCGGGGTAGTGGTTGCCGTGTCTATATGTTAGACATGAAAGCACAGATTGATATCATAAATCGCTATTTTTATCCCGATGTGATGGTGACTTGCGATACACGAGATAAAGAATTTGACTATTTTAAGTGCCATCCTTCCTTAATTATCGAAGTGCTTTCTGAGTCAACCGAAGGCTATGACAGAGGTAAGAAATTCGCTAGTTACCGACACTTAGAATCACTGCAAGAATATGTGTTAATTTCACCAGACCGAATGAGTGTAGAATGCTTTCGCCGGAATCAAGATGGACATTGGGTACTTTACCCTTATGAAAAAGGGGAAGAAGTGCATTTAGCTAGCGTTGATTTTCGTTGTGCGATGCCTACGGCGGGCTACACCTACGCAGAAATATATGAAAATGTAATATTAGTAGATGAGAATTTTCCTAATCCAACATTTCTGGATCGATTCCTAAAGCATTGAGTTGTTCAGCAGAGAGCGATCGCAATTTCTCTACAATTCTCTCTCGCTTTTGTCGCTCAACTTCCGCCCTTTCTCGTTCAATCACAGCCCGTTCCTCACCCGTTAGCAGTAAATTTCCTTGTGCATCCCACCACCGCAACCAAGGTAACTCTGCATTCAGATAAAATCCCTGCCAAATTCCCAACTCTACCCCCATAGGAGCAATTGGGTAATGTCCCCGTTCATTGGGTTGCATCAGTTGATAAGTATTATCGACTAGGTGATACACTTCAACTTGTGCTTTTGCTACTTCATAAATTCCATAATAAGGCACTCGAATTGCCTGCTCATAAACCCAAAACTTACCAACATTTCCACCTTCCCCTTGAGATGGCGGTGTGTTATCTCGTTCTTCTGAACCATCTCCAGAGACAAATTCAATCACAATCAAGGGCGCGACATACTCCTTCCACAGTACATAAGAACGGCGCATTTTACCGTTAAGTGTCGGCGGTACATTGGGTACATAAAACCAGTCTGGTGCTTCAGCCCCTTTCTCAGGAGGATCTGTCAATCGCCAGTAGATACCAGAATCTTGTCCAATACAATATTGACCATCAGAATGAAGTTGCTCTAGAACAGGTTTAATTGAATCTGTGATTAAAATGCTTTGCGGATGCTCCTGAAGATTTTTCACAAATGTACCGTCTGAGTCTGGCAACTGAGTGTGATCCGGTAAAGTTAATGCCGATAAGGAAGTCATAGACTTTAACGAAGGTTTGTCTGATTCTTATTGTAATCCTCACGCAAAGACAAAAAACTCTTGCGTCTCTACGTGAGATTCTTATGATGTTTATGAAACACCAGGCTCATCAGCAGTTTTGATCTCTTTTAAAATTCGTTCTACTTGGTTAACTTTTTCACCTCTATTTTGTGTTTTGAAAATATTTAAAGCTTTTTCTAAAGAAGATAGCGCCTCGTCTTTTTTATTTGTTTGCCACAATGCTATTGCAAAATTAGTCAGCCCTTCGCCATAATTAGGATTAATTTCCAGAGCTTTTTGATATTCAGTAATGGCTTCTTGCCAGCGACTTTGGCTTGCGTAAACAATACCGATCGCATTGTAAGCTAGAGCGTATTTTGGCTTGAGGCGAATGGCTTCTCGATAGGAATTAATTGCATCTTCTGGTTTCTTTTGCCGAAAAAGTACATTTCCCAGTTGAAAGTGTCCGAAGGCATCGTCTGGGAATTTTTTAATTAATTTGCGTAAACTTTCCTCTGCACCTGTTAAGTCTCCCTGACTAAATAAACCATTGGCTTGTTGCAGGAGTTGCGATCGCTCTGGTGCATCTGTACCTGAAGCTTGTGCTATTTTTTGTGGTTGTCTCTGTGCAGACTGTTCTGACGAATGTAAAGAAACTTGTCCAGGAACCGCTAAGACTAATGGTGATATCCCCATTACACTGATAATACTCAGCATCATGCAGCCAATAGGTTGAACAAATGCTGATTTGGATTTGCACTTCACCTTCATCGCCCTGAATGCCTCAATAATGTTCTAATCTTTATGATAAATTAGCCTGCGTTAGCGCGTAATGCATCACAAGACAGACGGTAAGGGCAGCATATATGTCATTGGTGTCAACTTAACGTGAAACCCACTTGGTGACAACGTTTTGCCCTCACCCCCAGCCTCTCTCCCATCCGTGCTACGGTGTACACACAAGTCTGTCGCAGTTATATCTTTATTAATAAATCTCACACTGCGTTTCTATCCCGCCTCGGAATGAATTCCGAGTCTCATAGCTAAAGTCCACTCAAGTGGACTAAATGATTAATTCAGTCCACTTGAGTGGACTTCAGCTATCAGCCCTGAACTTTAGTTCTGGGCGGGATTGCCTGTCTGTGTGACAGTTTCACTCTGACAAAAATGTGGGTAGAGAATTTTTCGACTTGTGTGTACACCGTAGCCCATCCGTGAGAGGGGAGCTAGAGATTCAATTCCCCTTCTCCCTTGGGAGCTACAGTGTACACACAAGTCGAAAAAAGCTTGATTTTCCATTCTTCTCTCGTTTATCTCGAACACAAGCTCTACATGGGAATGCTCCTCGTGGAGGCAGAGCCTCCAATCTGGCATTGAGTCAGAGACTCAATGAATGCATTCCCAGCCGGAGACTGGGAACGAGGAAAGTCTTATCAAGCTAGGTTTTTAGGACTTGTGTGTACACCGTAGCCCTCGGGAGAAGGGGGATGAGGGCGTGATGTGTAAAACACCTACCCAATATAGTTTTCGGCTTAAGTTGACACCAATGCATATATCTGCACCCCTACTAAGCTCATTTGGAATTATTTACGTGCCTTCTCTTAACTTATCCAATACGCTCCGATCTTCCAATGTCGAAGTATCTCCAGATACCTCTTGTCCGGCAGCTAGATTTCGCAGCAAGCGCCGCATAATCTTACCCGATCGCGTTTTGGGCAAAGCGTCTGTAAAGCGGATTTCTCCCGGACGTGCGATCGCACCTATTTCTTTGACGACGTGCAGTTTAAGTTCTTTAATCAGTTCTTCACTTCCCTGATAAGTGCCTTCTAGAGTCACAAAAGCAACGACTTCTTCACCCTTAAGCTCATCCGGTTTACCGACTACTGCCGCTTCTGCAACCGCTGGATGCGAAACTAAAGCTGATTCTACTTCCATTGTACCGAGTCGATGTCCTGAGACATTCAGTACATCATCCACACGACCCATTACCCAGAAATAGCCGTCTTCATCTTGCCTCGCGCCATCACCAGCAAAGTAAGTATATTTACCATCTTGGGGCGGAATGTGTTCCCAGTAGGTGCGGCGGAAGCGTTCTGGATCGCCGTAGACTGTCCGCATCATTCCTGGCCACGGATGTCGCACCGCCAAATAACCGCCTTCATTATTGGGTACGGTGTTTCCTTCTAAATCCACGACATCTGCAATAATTCCAGGGAAGGGAAGAGTTGCAGAACCGGGTTTGGTGGGAATTGCCCCTGGTAGCGGTGTAATCATGATACCGCCTGTTTCCGTTTGCCACCAAGTATCCACAATTGGACAGCGATCGCCACCAATAACTTTGTGATACCACATCCAAGCTTCCGGGTTAATCGGTTCGCCAACGGTTCCCAGCAAACGCAACGAAGATAAGTTTCGCGCATTCGGATGGTGTTCGCCCATCTTAATAAATGCCCGAATTGCCGTAGGTGCGGTATAAAAAATATTAACGCCGTATTTTTCAATTACATCCCAGAAACAGCCAGGATTAGAAGCACGGGGCGCACCTTCATACATCACCGTGGTTGCACCGTTGGAAAGAGGGCCGTAGACAATGTAGCTATGTCCCGTAATCCAACCTACATCGGCGGTACACCAATATACATCTGTGTCTTGCAGGTCAAATATCCACTTGGTGGTGATATGGGTATACAAATTATAACCAGCAGTTGTATGTACAACGCCCTTCGGTTTGCCCGTGCTGCCAGAAGTGTAGAGGACAAACAGCATATCTTCGCTGTCCATTGGTTCGGCGGGACAATCTGCTGATACTCCTTTTTGCAAATCATGCCACCAATGATCGCGTCCGCCCAACTGCATATAAGTTTCTTGTCCGGTGCGCTTGACAACTAGGACGTTTTCTATACTGGGAACAGCACCATCAGCTAAGGCTTTATCTACCTGTTCCTTCAGAGGAACGATCGCATCTTTGCGCCAACCACCATCAGCTGTGATTACCAGTTTAGCTTGAGCATCAATTAAGCGATCGCGCAAAGCTTCGGCACTAAAACCACCAAATACTACGCTGTGGGGTGCGCCAATTCTGGCACAGGCTAACATTGCGATCGCAGCTTCGGGAATCATCGGCATATAAATACCGACGCGATCGCCTTTTTGTACGCCTAGTTGCTTCAATACATTGGCGAATTGGCAAACTTCCCGATGGAGTTGGGCGTAGGTAAGGGTACGGGAATCACCTGGTTCTCCTTCCCAAATTAATGCTGCTTTGTTTTTGCGCCAGGTAGTGAGATGTCTGTCAAGGCAGTTGTAAGAAATATTCATCTTACCGCCAACGAACCACTTAGCAAAAGGTGGTTGCCAGTCTAATACTGTATCCCATTTTTGGAACCATTCTAATTCTTTTCCAGCCAAATCTGCCCAAAATTCTTGCGGATTGGCTTTGGCTTGATCGTAGAGACGCTGATAATCTTCCAGGCTTTTGATATGGGCATTCTGTGAGAATTCTGAGGCAGGATGGAAGAGGCGATTCTCTTGTAGGATTGATTCTATAGTTGGTTGAGACATGGTTAGTTATGAGTGCGATCGCTATTGTTACTAAAAACCATTTTTAGCCCAGTTGTGCTAGACAATGTTTAGATTTTCGTTAAGCTGGGTAGAAATTGCCGAGTTATTTAGTTTACATTCATTTTCATCTAGCAAAAGCAAGCGATCAAGAAATGTAAAGAGGTTACATTGCAACCTATCTACTGCCAATGTTGCAAAATATAAGTAGTCTTGACAAGAAAAGCCTGAAATTATGACGCTCACTGTTGAAGCTAGCAGCTTATCTCTCAACGATGTTCATCGCTTTCTCAAACTAGAAAAGCTTTCCAATGGTTCATTTACAGATTTCTTAAGGCTAGAACCACTCTCTGACTTTGAACAGCAGGATTTATTACGAATAAGAAACGACTTTGATCGTTATTTAAGTGCAGGTAAAATTTCTGAAGGGTTGGTTAAATTCTTAACGATCGCACCCTTAATGCGGCTCTCAGGATTCTACGATGTGCCGATTCGGTTGACAATGGAAGATAGCATTGCGATCGCAGTCGAAGATGAAGACAGAAGAATTACCGGGCGGATGGATATTTTAGCCATCAACAATCCTCAAAGTAATATTGCGCCGCCTTTTTGGGTTCTAGTGATTGAAACAAAAAATAGTTCGGTCAACGTGATTGAAGGTTTACCTCAATTACTAACTTATGCTTTTAAGAGTTTAGAGCAACAACCATCAGTTTGGGGTTTGGTAACTAATGGACAGCTTTATCAATTTGTTTATCTAAGACATGACAGCCAGTCAACTTATGAGTTAATGCCATTATTAAATTTGAGTCAATCTCCAGATGCAATTGAGTTATTGCAAGTTTTCAAAGCTATTTGTCAGTTACCGAATTTTCAGTAAAATGAACGCAAATCGCGGGGCGATCGCTGATGTCTGAACCTGCTACTGTAGAATCGATCGCTGACGGTATTTCAGAAGACGAAGTTATTTTTCCTCCTGGTGATATACTGAGCGACGAACCACCCTTGGAAAGTGACCTGCACAGCGACCAAATCGATTTGCTGATTTGCATCCTCAAATTGTGGTGGCGAGATAGGCAAGATTTTTATGCTTCTGGCAATTTGACAATTTACTACAGTCCTAACCAGAAAAAATCAGAATATTTTCGTGGGCCAGACTTTTTTGTAGTTTTGGGAACCCCAAAAAAAGACCGTAAGAGTTGGGTAGTTTGGCAAGAAGACGGCAAATATCCCAACTTGATTGTGGAAATTTTGTCAATTTCAACCACAGCAGTTGATAAAGGTTTAAAAAAACAAGTTTACCAAGATACCTTCCGTACACCCGATTATTTCTGGTTTGACCCTGTAACAATGGAACTTCAGGGATTTCATTTAGTTGATGGCAAGTATCAAGAAATCCAAGTAACCACTGATGGCCGTTTGTGGAGTCAGCAGTTAGAACTTTATTTGGGAGTTTATGAAGGTAAATTAAGATTCTTCACTACTGAAAATCAATTAATACTATCATCAGAATAATTGACACAACAAGAACGTTTACGTGCCAAACAGGCAGAAGAACGCGCCGAACGAGCAGAGCAAGAAATTGCTCGACTGCGGGAGGCTTTACGTATACAGGGCATCGACCTAGAGAATATTTGATTACATCAGGAAATAAACTAAAGACACTTTCAAGTTAAAATCTAGTTATCAATGTGTAAAAAAAGCGTAATCTTCTGAAAGTAGGGCATCGATTGCAAGCACAAGAAATTAAGGATCAGCTAAAGTCCCTTATCGAGCAAGCCTCCTCGATAGATCATAATTTAGCGAGAAGATTAGATGAAATCAATCGTTGGGTAAAAAACATCAAGCCAGGTTCCCTGACTGCAAAACCCTTTGTCATCGCCTTTCTGCTAGAGGTGATTACGGATTCGACAATATGGCTGATGATAAAATCCTTACCTTCAGAAGATGAGCAAAAAGCAAAGTTCGAGATGATGACCCCGATTGAGAGATATTGGTATGGTTATCTCTTTCCCAGATGGTTTAATGCAAGTGACTCCAAGTTTTATATTTGGAAGCAAAAATTGATGGCAGGTGAATTTAATCAGGTTGATAATGATATCATTAGATCAATAGCTCAAGATATTGTTCAGCGAGAAGGTAGTTTTTGGCAGCGTTATATTGCCGACCTTTCAATGGCAACAGATTTAATTGTTAGTCGTAACAATCAACCACTGTGCATTCAAGTTACCAGTGTTAGTGAAGAACTCAATCACCAAAAGTACGAAGCTTGGCAAAATACACTGCGATCGTGGGAAATAGAGAGGGGGCTGTTCTTAAGTTACAATCCCAAGGATGCTAATTTTGTGAACCAGTTAGTCAACGTGGCCCTGTATAACAGTGATTACCTTTCTGGTGGCAAATATTTAAAATTTTCGTGACTTTTCAGGAATTTGATATTTCAGATTTGTGTCTAGCCTACATACTTACGTGCTAATTACAGCTTCTATGGCTAATAAAAGAGAAACTCACTGCAACAATCAAGTAGATACGTTTGCTGAAGCTTTAGCGACAGCGCGACAAATGCAGCAGAACTGGCTAACTTATGGGGTTGATTTTGTCAATATTTACGTTGAAGATGTGGAGGGAGACTGGCTAGAAACGTGGGGACATGATGAAATATTAGGTAATTTTCAATTAGATACTATTAAAGAATTTTTGGTAAGTAATGATAGTGTAGCTGTTAAGGTAAGAGAGCATTTAGGAGAGCGATCGCTGTTTGATTTTGCCGTAAACTTAGAAGAATCTTGGAGAATTTCCCAAACCAATGATAGGTTATCTGCTGTAAAAAATCTGTTAGCTGGTGAAGGAAATAGTATTGATACAGATGACATCAGGTTCTTGGATTTGGCAAATACTCTGGTGGTAAAGTTAGCAGAGATTTTGTGAGATTTTTAGTTGCTTAGTGGTAGAGTAAATTTTGAAGTTTTATTTTGGTTGCGATTGGGTGGCATATAGGCGATCGCTTTTCCAGATAAGCTTTAATAATCTTTAAGATGTGCAATCTTTATCACTGTTACTAGCAAGGGTTGCTCCTGAATCTGGTAAATAATGCGGTATTCACCCAAACGAACCTTATACAGCCGTTCAGTATCCTTCAATGGTTGAGCGTCTTCTGGATGTGGATTTAATGCTAGTTCCTCTAACTTTTGTGCTAGTCGTTGCTGCACCTCTGAGTCCAATTCTGCAATTTTCTGCACAGCTGAAGGTGCTAATGCTACTTGGTAGCTCATATCCCTAGCTCCCTTTTAATTTCTTCAAAGGGTGTTGTCCCCAGCCCTGCAATTTCCTCTAGTACTGTATAAGCATCTCTTACATCGGCCTCATCTAACCTTGCTTCAATTAGCTCATGCATCTGCTCTGTTGAGGTAATTTCAATCCCTGGTTCTTCTCTAAGTTTGTCCGTTAATGCATGAAAAGCTTCTCGATCGTCTCGATGTTCCAACACATAAGCTCTTAACTCTTGTTTGGTCATCGCTTGAAAATTTGCCTTAGTCATAAATATCTTACCCTCCCATTTGGCAATATTTCTACTTCAAAGCTTTGTCCAGCCAGAATGTAAATGCGTGCTGTCCGTTCATCTAATCTCACCAAGTAAATTGGTAGGTACATCTGAGTTAAATCCTGACACACCTTAAATAATTCAATTGCTTGTTCATTAGTTGGTTTCATTCAGCATAATTATCAAAATCACAGTAAAAAATCCCCAATTTGTAGAGTACATTATTGATTCACTGCCTATTCAATAGGAATGATGTTGGGAAAAGGTTAATTTATGCACCTTTTCAATACCCAAAGAAAAATTTGACATTAAAGATTACTTTTATCAATATAACTTTAGCAAAAAAGTTAAATAAGTTTCCATTTTGGGAATTATAGACCTATTGAAGCTCAGGCAGGTAGGTCAAAAGCATTGATTAATGAAACTGCAAAACTATTCTACCCCTCGGTGGAAAAATTGGTTAACGAAATTGTGGCGGTTAACCACGCTTGGAAAGTGGCTAGTGAATTATTTGGAGAAGATTCACCCCTATCTATTTCTTCACGGGATTTAAAAACCTGTTTGCAGGTGCGTTTGTTGCGAAGCTATGCACCAGAACAGGTTTATTTAATTGAGGATAAAAAGACAGAGGGGGAGAGACTTTATAGCTTATGTCTCCGGGAACCTATAGGAGAACGCTTGTATGCAGAGCATCTCCCAATACGGATAGCTGAAGAAGTTTTTACGAATAAAGAATTAAAGCAATTCAAAAAGATATAAGCAAGACAAACAAGAAGGGTGCAGCGTGGAAATAGCAAAAGTTTGGGACATTATTTGGGATAACGAACCTTTTCATTGGGCAATTGCTTTTGTATTAGTAGTTGCAATTATTGTCGAGTTTTGCACATTATTGCAGTATTGGCGCTCAGAGTGTGGCACAACTGGAGCCTCTATTAAATTTTTGAGCAATTTGAAAAATGGTAAAAATGTAAAGCTTTCAAATGAAGTTCGCCAATGGTTAAAAGATCATTTAGGAACCGATGAATCTAGTAGATTCAGACAAAAAGATGGTAATTTCATACTGATAAAGTATCCATCTGTCTTAGCCCACGCCATACCTCGTAGTTCCCTACGCTTCGTGACAACCTTGTGTACCGCCATCGGCGTTTTAGGAACCTTTTATGGTATACAACAGGGACTCCAAGGAATCAATTTATCTACAGAAGATACCAAAGAACTGATGTCCGCCAGTAAAGAGTTGCTGGTGGGAATGAAAACAGCCTTCTCCACTTCCCTAATGGGGCTTGGTTCTGGTAGCTTGTTTACTCTAGTTTTGTTTGGGTGTGATTCGCTAAAACAGAAACGGCGCGATAGCTTGCGTCAGAAATTGAAGGCGATCGCAACTTTAAAAACGGCAGATAACGACAACCGTGAAGTAGCTGAAGCACTTAGTCTTGTAGCAAAAAGCTTGACTGGGTTAAAGCAGCTAAATGCAGAAGGCATTGGTCAAGCTGTAGGTAGGAGTATTGCAGAACAATTCGCCGGCTTAAATCAGTTGTCAGCCCAAGCTATTGGTCAAGCTGTAGGTCGGCAGATTAAACCAGCCTTGGGAGAAATATTCAAAGAACAGAAAAAACTCCGAGAAATTCAAGAAAATCAGGGACAGAGAGTTTTAGAAGAACTCATCAAAGATTTGCGAATTCAGGTACTCGAACCGATTGCAGATCGGCTAGATAAAAGTGCAGAGTTAACCCAACAAGCTTCTGAAGCTGTACTGACTCTACATAGAGAATTGGGCGGTATCTCTCAAAGTTTGGCAAATTCCATCCTGACAATTGAGAACTTTCAAAAAGAGACTTTGATAGAACTCCAAGGATTTGCTAAGAATTTAGGAGGTACTCTCAATCAATTTAAAACAGATACAAGAGATGTTTTACAACTAATAGCCGACGAAATTAATCGAGCTGTAGATCAGAGTATCGAAGGAATGACAGCACAGCGAAGTGCTTTTGAAGTAAGTGCAGTGCAAGCTGCTGCTACTTTCCGGGGAATTCGAGAGGAACTTCAAACAGCGTTACAAGAACGCGCAGCAGTAGAACAGCAGATGCTTCAAGCTACTCGGACTGGAATTATCCAAATTCTCACCCAAGCAAATAGAACCTTTCGTGAGCAAACTAATACTCTACAAACAGTCGGTAATCAAGCTTCTGAGTTGATGAATGATGCAAAGGATAATCTTCTGGCTACTTTAGTAAATATTGATGCGACACTCACAGCGACTCGCCATACAGTAGAAGATGATTTGACAAGATTTAGGGAAGAATATCAAACAAATTTACAGACATTCTTTCAAAAACAAAACAACTTACTTGAGGGGACGCTAGGCAAACAACGAGATGGATTATCTGGGGTTGTGAGCAATCTTGATAAAGTCTTCCGAGAGGAATTTGAAAGACGTAGTAAATTGACCGAAGAAGTAGACAAAAGTATGACTAAAATTCAGGAGTCTGTCGAACAAATTAACAGATTAGTTAGTGCGGCTGGATTAAACGATACACAACGACTAATGCAACTACAAGAACTTGCTCGTGATATTGGCGAACAAGTGAAAATAGTAGACAATTCATACAGAAATTTGAATCGAAAATTTGACGATAGCCTTCAGGCTTGGCAGGGTCATCTTGAAGTTTCTATGCAAAGGACTGTTGACTCACAGTTAAGCTTTTTCCAACAGGCGGATACTTCTATGGCTAGAGTTTGTGGAGGTTTGCTAGAGACAGCAAAAGTTCTAGTTGCTGCACATGATAACCGCCAATTTGGTAATGGTGGAAGCAATCATGGATGATTTTATCAGAGGTGAAATTGATGCAGAGATTATAGAGGATGATGACTCTAGTATCTATCTGTCTATTGGCGATCTGATGTCTGGTTTACTAATGTTTTTTGCTTTGCTATTTATTACTGCACTACTCCAGCTTGCACAAAAGGATGTACCAAAACGGGTAGTAATTGGTAATGTTGTGGGACAGATGAAAAGCAACAATATCAATGTCAAAGTCAACCCAGAAACCGGGGATGTCAGTATTCAAGAATCAATTCTTTTTGCCAAGGGAAGTACAGAACTTAAACCAGAAGGTAAAGCCTTTTTACGCCGCTTTATTCCTGTTTACAGTGGGGTGATTTTCTCAAAAGCAGAATTTGAGCAGGAAATTAGCCGCGTAGTTATAGAAGGTCATACTAGCTCAGATGGAGACGATAAAACTAATCTACAACTAAGCTTGTTGCGATCATCATCAGTTTACAACTACATTTTTTATGATATGAATTTCTCTACCAAAGCACCTTTAAGCCAGAAAATATTGGCTGCTGGTCGGGGAGAAATTGAATCTGACAAAAAACGTGATAATCCAGGCGATCGCAAAGTAGTTTTCCGCTTTCAGTTTCGCAGTGATGAGTTAAAAAAAGATATCGTAAAAACCTCTCTCTAAAGGAGCTACAACTTTGAATTATCAGTTTTCTATTCCTTCCCTACCTGAAACTCCCAAGTGTAGTCCTAATCAACTTATTCAGCTTGCCAGTAACTTACCAGATGTAACAATATCAATACCAAGTGTTGATATTGTATTGATAGCTATTGAACAGGGTAAAGCCGATCAACTAAGTAAGTTAGACTGGATTTACTGCATCTATGCTAAAGCACAGTGGGATCAGCAAAATATTGACCGAGCCAGCAAAACATCAGCAGCTATTTGGAAGGTAGCAATTTCTAACTCATGGCTACAACATCAGCTATTATGGCGTTTAGCTCTTTATCATGGCGATCGGCAAGAACAGGTGTTAGCAAAGTCTTTAGCTGAATCTTTTGATATCTTTGCTAATTCAGTTAGTCACCTGCTACCATTTCAAATTATTCGGGCATTTCGCAGTACACAAGCAGGTATAGAATTAGCAAAACTTGCTTGTGAACAGCGTATTAATCGAACTGAATTGCTAAACACAATCAAAGAAGATTTACCTATTTGGATTCCATTATTTAACAAATTCATAGAAGACATAATGCCCTATTTTACTACAATTCGCTCTCCAAGTCAGCAGCAAGTAAGATGGTTGCTAAGTTGTTTGGATGAAATGTCAGATAGTCATCAAATAAAAGCTGTTAATCATTTGCTAACTAATGTTTCCAATGATATAGCAAGCAATCATTCTTTACTGGTTGATTGGTTGCGAAATAACTATAGAAATGGTGAAAATTGGTATAAACTTTCAGATCCAGCAAGACAAAGATTTCGAGAGTGGATTGGAGGTATCAATTATAGTGATTTCCAAAAGTTAGTAAATCTCATATTGAACAAGCTGGATTTAGAAAACTTCGAGTCAAATCGGCTATGTAGTCGCAGGGATTTTTGGGCTAATTACAGTAACCGCTTTGAACGGCTTCGTATCTTGTTACCCAAGACATCACAAATTGCCATAGGGTATGAAATCCAAGGTGATGTTGATCTATTAGAGGATGATGGTAGCGACCCGACAGAGGTGTGTATATTCGATTTTGGTGAGTGGTTTGTAGTCGAATTCTTTCGTGGAAGAGGTAGTGAGACGCGCCTGTTTCCGAAAAATTCCAGAAATGAGCAAATCCTTTTTGGTGAATCCATGCTTTCAGTCAAGCGGATTCGTTGTCTGGGTGGCGATAAGCACGATCATGAATTTCTTTGGCAATTCTTTTGCCGCCAATGGCTTGCAAATAAGGGAATTAACCCAAATCCAGGTACTGAACCTTACAGAAACCCGACAGCAGATCAATTACAACAGCGAGAAAACAGGCTTGGGCGGTGGAAAAGAGAAATTGAATATCTGGAACGGCAACATCGAGTCTATGTGTGATGTTAGAAATTTTATAGCGACTACTGATGCACAATAATGGTGTCTCGATTTATTTCAATATAGGAATGCTGCTTAAACAATTCAACTACAGATTGGAAGTTAGCTATAAATAGGGATTCCAATTCTGAGTTATTGATATTGCCTGTGATGATTAAAAGTAGTTTATAAGGTTGCTGAACTGTTAAAAAAGAGTTGACAAAATCCACATCTTTGGTAACTAAAATTCGATTGTGTTGAATTGATACGGTATTAATCTCATTATCTGGCGTAGCATTTTCCCTTGGTAAGTCTCTGGTGTGGATCGTGTCATAACCTGAAGTTTTGAGAAAACGGGCAAGACGAACTGGTAACTGAGCATCGACAAGAAATTTCATGAGGCAATTCGATGAATGCTTTTGACTTGGCTGAGTCGAGCGGCAAATAACAAGACAGCTAAAATGTCTTCAGATTCTAAATCGTCATAATCTGCCAATATTTCTTCAGTAGTCATGCCAGAACTGAGCAGTTCCAAAATAAACTCAACTGGATAACGAAGTCCTCGAATGCAGGGTTTACCGTGGCAGATATTTGGATTATGAGTGATGCGTTCTAGAAGTGTGTTATCCATAAACTCTTACCATATTTTTGTTGTCATCTTCTAATTCTAGATGCGAACTGACAGCAGTCCATTGCGATCGCACCAAGTCAGATGTTAAAACTTTGGGTGTATTGACTTATACGCAAATTACCCCACTTATAGGGCGATCGCACACATTCGATCCTCTTCAAAATGCACCACAACCACGTTAAGCTGAATTAGAGTGGCAATTTATTGCGCTTTTTAATATGCAAATCTCTGTTCTTGTCAAATTTTAATTTTTCTGCTTGAGAAACCCGGAATGCTAGACCGAATTTTTGATTACCTCGACTTTCATTTCAGCGTTGAAGCCCCTATAGTTCTGCTGATCCTGGTGGTTTTAGAGGCGCTGTTATCTGCCGACAATGCCATCGCCTTGGCTGCGATCGCTAGGGGGCTGGAAGACAAAGAACTTGAGCGTAAAGCTTTGAACTTTGGTTTAGTCGTTGCCTATGTGCTGCGAATCTCCCTGATTCTCACTGCCACTTGGGTACAACAATTCTGGCAATTTGAATTATTGGGCGCTGCTTATCTACTGTGGTTAGTATTCCAACACTTTACCTCGGAAGAATCTAAGGACGAACACCATCACGGGCCGCGTTTTAATTCATTGTTGCAAGCGATACCTGTGATTGCATTTACAGATTTGGCATTTTCTTTAGATAGCGTGACAACTGCGATCGCAGTTTCTCAAGAAAAATGGCTAGTGCTAACGGGTGCAACAATTGGTATTATTACGTTGCGATTCATGGCAGGATTGTTTATTCGTTGGCTAGACGAATACGAAAACCTAGAGGATGCAGGTTATGTAACTGTCGCCTTGGTGGGTTTACGCTTGTTGTTGAAAGTACTCAACGATAGTTTAGTTCCACCAGAATGGATCATGATTGCTGCCATATTCCTGATTTTAGGCTGGGGATTTTCCAAGCGCGTTGGTACTGAATCACCCCAAATAGAACCGGAAAAGAGCAAAGTCTCTAAGTAAGAAGAGGGGAGAGGGAATAGGGTACAGGGTACAGGGTACAGGGTACAGGTACAGATTATTCCGCATACCCTGTAACCTGTCACCTGTAACCTCTCCCCTAATATCTTACTCGTGCAACCAAGGCGTTAAGTGTGGTTGCCAACTGACCAATTCTTCATCCTTAAACCACAGGGCAATTTCCTGTTGCGCGGTTTCTGGAGCATCAGAACCGTGGATTAAGTTGCGACCAATATTCAGTCCAAAATCGCCGCGAATCGTTCCCGGCTCTGCTGTTAAAGGGTTTGTAGCACCAATAATCTTTCTGGCAGATGCAATAACACCATCACCTTCCCATACCATCGCTACCACTGGGCTAGAAGTGATAAATTCCACTAGACCGCCAAAAAAGGGACGTTCTCGGTGAACGCCATAGTGTTGTTCAGCCAGTTCCCGACTGACTTTTAGTAACTTTAAACCAACCAGGGTAAAACCTTTAGTTTCAAAGCGACGGATAATTTCCCCCACTAATCCCCGCTGGACGCCATCAGGCTTAATTGCTAAAAATGTGCGCTCCATTGCGATCTCCCAAAGCTTAATAAAGTTTTTATCTAGTCAATTGTCCTTTGTTCTTTGTCCTTTGTCTAAGGGTTTTGCACTCTTGACTAATGACTAGCGACTAATCACTAATGACACAAGACTCTTGACCAATCAGAGTTTATCTCAGAAATTATCTTTGGGTGCATATACGTTCCCAGATGAATGCGCTAAATTGTTAACTCGTGGGTGAAAAACAGAGGTTAGGAAGAAATGGGTGTTGAGTCAACTGCTACATCTGACGAGGTGGTACAAGTACCGTCCAATGGACAAAAAGAAGTGAAAAATCATAAGCACAAAAAACTGTTACCACCGAGTCCCACCACAGGAGATTTACCTCGCTCCTGGAAAATTGAGGATAGCGAAGCCTTGTACCGTATTGAAGGATGGGGACAACCTTATTTTTCCATTAGCGCTGCTGGTCACGTTACCGTGTCACCCAAGGGCGATCGCGGGGGTTCTCTTGACTTGTTTGAATTGGTCAACTCCATGAAACAGCGCAACTTGGGACTTCCCATGTTGATTCGGTTTTCTGATATTTTGGAAGACCGGATTGAGCGGTTAAACGCTTGTTTTAACAAAGCGATCGCTCGTTATAATTACCCTGGTGTCTACCGTGGCGTGTTTCCCGTCAAATGCAATCAAGAACGGCATTTGATTGAGGATTTAGTGAAATTTGGCAAACCCCATCAATTTGGTTTAGAAGCTGGTTCCAAACCAGAATTAATGATTGCTCTAGCTGTGTTGGATACACCAGGAGCATTGTTAGTTTGCAACGGCTACAAAGACCGAGAATACATCGAAACGGCAATGTTAGCCCAAAGACTAGGGCAAACACCAATCATTGTCTTAGAACAGATTGAAGAAGTTGATTTGGTGATTGATGCTAATCGCCAGTTAGGTATTAAACCGATATTAGGTGTTCGTGCTAAACTCAGTACCCAAGGTATGGGACGTTGGGGAACCTCTAGTGGCGATCGCGCTAAATTTGGTTTGACAATGCCTGAAGTCATCGAGGCTGTTGACAAGTTACGCGAAGCTAACCTGCTCGATTCTTTGCAGTTGATGCACTTCCACATCGGCTCCCAAATCTCTGCCATCAATGTGATTAAAGATGCTATCCAAGAAGCCAGCCGCATTTATGTGGAATTGGCAATGCTGGGAGCAGATATGAAATACCTTGATGTTGGTGGCGGCTTGGGCGTAGATTACGATGGCTCCCAAACCAACTTCTATGCATCGAAAAATTACAACATGCAGAACTATGCCAACGATATCGTGGCAGAGTTAAAAGATACCTGTGCTGAACGACAGATTACCGTACCAACACTGATTAGTGAAAGTGGACGAGCGATCGCTTCCCATCAGTCGGTGCTGATTTTCGACGTTCTCAGTACTAGTGATGTCCCTCTCGACAACCCAGAGCCTCCACAAGAGGGAGAATCCCCGATTATTAATTATCTTTGGGAAACTTACCAATCCATTAACAAAGAGAATTATCAAGAGTTCTACCATGACGCTGCACAATTCAAAGAAGAAGCCATCAGTCGCTTCAACTTAGGAATTTTACGTCTCAGAGAACGAGCCAAAGCCGAACGCCTCTACTGGGCTTGTTGTCAAAAAATTCTTACCATCACTAGACAGCAAGAATACGTACCCGATGAACTGGAAGACCTAGAGAAAATTATGGCTTCCATCTACTACGTGAATATGTCAGTGTTTCAATCAGCACCAGATTGCTGGGCGATCGATCAACTGTTTCCGATCATGCCAATCCACCGCTTAGATGAAGAACCAACGCGGCGGGGAATTTTGGCAGACCTCACCTGCGACAGTGATGGCAAAATCGACCGCTTTATTGACCTGCGCGATGTCAAGTCGGTTTTAGAACTACACACCCATAAGCCCGGAGAACCCTATTATTTAGGAATGTTCTTGAATGGAGCTTACCAGGAAATCATGGGCAATTTGCACAACCTGTTTGGCGACACCAACGCCGTTCACATCCAATTAACCCCCAAAGGCTACCAGATTGAACACGTTGTCAAAGGTGACACCATGAGCGAAGTAGTAAGCTACGTCCAGTATGACTCCGAAGATATGGTGGAAAACATTCGCCAGCGCTGCGAGAAAGCATTAGAAGAAAAGCGCATCACTCTAGCGGAATCTCAACGACTACTGCAAACCTACGAGCAGAGTCTTAGAAGATATACGTACTTAAATAGTTAGGGTAGAGGTTACAGGGTATAGGTTACAGATTTATTTCCTGTTCCCTATTCCCTATTCCCTATTCCCTATTCCCTGTTCCCTATTCCCTAATTTACGTTCGTCCCCAACAATTCCTCTATCGCTTGTCGCTCAACAGGGGTATGTGATGGCGGTGTTTGACGGGCATCAGTAATCAGCCAGTCTAAAGCAGCAGCTTGAACATCGATCGCAGCGCCAGTTTTATCTACGCAATAACGTCCAAATACCAGTTTATCGACTAACCGGACTCCAGGGCCCAAGCGCGACCATTCAAAAATCACGCTGTTTTCCACTGTTGCACCACTACAAATCCAACAATTAGGGCCAATCATTGCTGGCCCGACAATTTTAGCTCCGTCTTCGATTCTCGTCATCCCGCCAATGTAAACGGGGCCTGTAATATCCACCTTGTCCCAATTGACAGCGACATTTAAGCCCGTGTAGATGCCGGGGGCGACTTCATGACCAGGAATTTGGACATTTTTGATTTCACCCAGCAGTACACCGCGAATCGCCCGCCAATAGTCTGGGACTTTACCAATATCTACCCATTCAAAGTCCATAGGAATGGCATAGAAGGGGGCTTTTATTTCTACCAATTTGGGAAACAATTGGCTACCAATGTCATATTCGACATCAGAGGGAATATAGTTAAAAACCTCTGGCTCAAAGATATAAATACCTGTGTTGATGTTGGTGCTGAGGGCTTCTTCAGTTGAAGGTTTTTCTTGGAAAGCTTTGACACGACCATCTTCGTCAGTCACAACCACACCATAGCTAGAAACTTCTTCCTTGGGGACAGATTTAGTGATAATGGTAGCGATCGAGCCTTTAGCTCTATGCCATTTAACCGCCGCAGTTAAATCCAAATCAATCAAAGCATCACCGCACAAAACCACAAAGGTATCATCAAAAAAGGGTGAGAAGTCTTGGATACGCCGCATTCCTCCAGCAGAACCAATTGCTTCCCCCTCCAGTTTACCGTCATCATCAATTTTTCCTTCAAAGGAATAGGCAATCTGCACCCCAAACCGCTGACCATCACGGAAATAGTTTTCTATTTCCTCAGCCAAATGACTAACATTGACCATAATTTGGTCAAATCCATGTTGGCGTAACAGTTCCAGCAAGAACTCCATCACTGGCTTTTGCAGGATGGGAATCATTGGTTTGGGAATTGTATAGGTAATCGGACGCACGCGAGTACCCTTGCCAGCCGCGAGAATCATCGCTTTCATAAAAATTTATCCCTCAACCACAAGCCAGTTTACTTTCATCGAGTGATACTTAATCATCAGTTTTTATTTCTTCTCTAAGTCATCCCCCAGAATAGGGATAACAGGAATTTAGTGGTTATTACAACCATCGATATACTTAGATGACAAGCGATCGCTTATCTTTTCAATTTACTCGGATTTTGGGGCTGAATCAAAAATCTATGACAATGTAGGCAGCAGCTATGCTGGAGCCAGGAGGAAAATCCCATAAATAAATTCCTATTTTTCTCACAAGTCAGCCTGAAATCTTGATGCCAAGGACTCACGCATCACATATAAATAGTTTTTACCTCTGCCTCCTGCCTTTCTTAGAGAAAATCTGTAGGACTATAACTACTTTTGACTTTCTTAGTACAGCTTTGCCTAAGTTCGTAGCGAATAGACTCAAAGAAACTTTGCGCTCCTCTGCGCTATATTTTGCGCCCTCTGCGTTTAAACTTAAACCCTCAATTCGTCACGAAATTTACGGACTTAGTTCATCGGATTCTCAAAAGGCTTGCCGATATGAGCTGAATCTCTAATTAAGCGAATTTTAATTTCATGATAAAAATCCTCTTGAAATAGCTCTACTTTCGATTGAGCCGAGAGTAATAGTAGTGCCCAGAAAACGCTAACTAGATTACTGTGTTCAGACTCGTGTCCAGACCCATTTTGCTTGAAAAGCTTTGTCTTAGTCCACAATTCTACAAGTTGTTCTAAATTCACCCAATTTTGTTCTAAACTTAGCTCTCTTGCCGATAATTTCAATACCTGCTCCAGTTCCCCAGCGACTTCTGTCAGATTTTCCTGGTGAGCTAACTCCAGCGCCTCCCGCATACTTTGGACGCTAGGTTGACGCCTGGGACGGATAGGTTTGCTGACTTTTTCTACCAGTTTTAGTTGGTTCGCCATAATCTGCAATTGCTCGATTAACTCTTGCAGAGTCACCCGACGCTTTGGTGGCGGCATTGCCGCTGGACGACGACGCAATTGCCGTTCTAATGGTAGACGATGACCCTGATGTAATACACCGTCTTCACCTTCTAAAAGGGCATCATCTTCTATACCATCTTGTGCATCTCCGACTGTTGACAATTGCATCAAGGTATTGGCTTTGAACAATACCAACATTGATGCTGATAAAAATGCCTGTCCAGATTGAGACAAGTCGGCTTCATAGCCTCTTGTTATTGCCCCTGGTGCCATCAGTTCTAAATAGCGATCAATCACCTCAATCACTTGAACATCCCAAGGATCAATTTCACCCTGCTCGGCTTGGTAAATCAAAAATGTGATTGTTTCTAACAGCTCGGAAGCTTCCATCAACAGGTTCTAAGTTAATTAATGAGAATCAAAATACTGTAAATTCAACACTAAACTAATTGACTATTGGCAAAGCGTGTACTGTATACATTCGCTTGCGCTTCTTTTATTCAGAAATCGCCTGCTGCCAGTATCCTCTAAAATTTATAATCGATCACCATTGTGAATTGTGATATTGGATTGTGCAACTTTTGAGTTGGGCATTGGGCATTGAAAAGAGGCAGAGGGGAAAAATTTACTGCAACTTCTCCTCTGCTCCCTGCTCCCCTGCTCCCCTGCACCTCTGCTACCTTAATCAGCAGGAGGATCGCGACCAATAGTGACAGTTGAGACAAAATCACTCGGCTTACCGCTCTTACCGCTCTTAATAGCATCGAAAGTGCCTTTAATGGTACCAGCAATGGGAACAGCAACAAGTGTCCCTAACAACCCAGCAATCTCAAATCCCATCAAAATAGCCACAAAAATCCAGATGGGATTCAGTCCGATAAAATTGCCGAGTAACCTGGGAGCTAACAAGTTATCTTTAAGCTGCTGCATGAGAATTGCCGCGATCGCAACTTGAACTGCTAACCACCAATTTTGCAGTAGTACTAAAATTGTCACCAGACCAATACCCAGAGATGCCCCAATAAAGGGAATGAGTTCTGAGATACCGATTAATATGGCAAACAACAGGGCAAAGGGCACTTTCATCACTAAGAAAATTGGTGTCAGGGTTAGCACCATGAACAGTCCTAGTAACAACTGGCTGAGGAAAAAGTTCTGGAAGTTTAGGCGCAAGGATGTGGTGAGGGGATCTCCAATGTTAGAAGGCAAAAGATTGATCAGACCATACCAGACGCGATCGCCATATAAAAGCATATAAAATGCAAGCACGATAACTAACACTACGTCAAGTAATCCTGACAGCAGTGTGCCCGCAAATCCTACTGCCCCAGAAGCTAGCTGTTGCACCACATTCTGAATGTTGGCATTGATTTGACTGCTCACAACCCTTAGATCGACTGGCAAACGTCGTTGCTTTGCCAACATCTCAAACTGCTCTAGGTTTGCTTGACTGGCGGTTAACCAATCAGGGATCTTATTTAACAGTTGGATTGTTTGGTCAATAATCAACGGTACTAGGGTGACGCCCAAAATCCCAAGCAGGGTTAATGTTGCCAGTAAAACTACGATCACCGCCTGAGTGCGGGTGATCTGGGCACGCTCAAAGAACTTAACCGGGTAATTTAAAAGAAAAGCCAGAATCGCTGCAATGAGCAAGACGGTAATAGGATGCTGGAAATAGCGAAAAAGCACAGACAGCAGCCAGACATTGAGAGCGATAATCGGACCGCTCAGACCATAAATTAACAAGCGTTGAAGGGAGGCTGAACGGCGCATCTGACGCAACCTATTTTAGATATTTATTCAGAGAATTTGTAAAATTCTTGATGGCACTGATTATCATCATAGATATTTTTGACAAAGATATATATAAGCGTATCTGATAGCAAGGAAACAAATCACAATGGACAAAACGGTAGCTGACCTTCGCAAAGACTACACCTTGGAAGGTTTAAGCGAACTCGAAGTAGAACTCAATCCTTTTATCCAATTTAAAAAATGGTTCGATCAGGCTTTAGCAGCACAACTCCCCGAACCCAATGCCATGACTATTGCCACAGCCACACCAGACGGTAAGCCCTCAGCTAGAATGGTGCTGCTCAAGGATTTTGATGAACGCGGCTTTGCCTTTTTCACAAACTACAACAGCCACAAAGCACAACAACTGGCTGAAAATCCCCAGGCGGCTTTAGTCTTTTGGTGGGCAGAACTGGAACGTCAAGTCAGAATTTCGGGGTATGTGGAGAAAGTTTCCGAAACTGAATCTGACCAGTATTTTGAAAGTCGCCCTGCCAAAAGTCGCTTGGGTGCGTGGGTATCTAATCAAAGCGAGGTGATAGAAAGCCGAGAAGTTCTTGAGCGACGCGTGCAGGAATTCCAGAGCAAATATGAAAATCAAGAGATTCCTCGACCGCCTCATTGGGGAGGCTTACGAGTGATCCCTACAGAAATTGAATTTTGGCAAGGACGTTCTAGCCGTCTGCACGATCGCTTACTCTATAGCCGTTTAAATAATAGCACTTGGAAAATTGAGCGATTGTCACCCTGAAGAAGAGGCAGGGGAGCAGGGGAGCAGGGGAGAAGTTGCAGTAAATTTTTCCTTTCTGCCCCTCTACCCCTCTGCCCCTCTGCTCCTCTGCCCCTCTGCCCCCTGCGTTCCTCTTACCACTGGGCGATCGCATCTTGAATTGCTGCTCTTGCTTCTGATAGAGATTGGGTACGCGCATCACCTGCGTTCAGGCTATTAGCGTTAATAAATTGAATGTCTGTAAGCCCAATAAAGCCGAAAATTGCCCGCAGGTAGGGTTCTTGGAAGTCATAGGCAACGAAAGGAGATGTCGGGCTAAAGTCACCGCCGCGAGCTGTGATGATAACTGCTTTTTTGCTCTGGACTAACCCTTTAAAACCTTGAGCATCTAAAGCAACAGTCCGATTGATGCGAACAATTTGGTCGATGTAAGCCTTAAAAATGGAAGGTATATTGAAGTTGTACATTGGCACGCCAAAGACGTAGCGATCGGCTGCCAAAAACTCATCTACTAACTCGTCAGAAATCCTAAGTGCCTCAGTTAATTCTGGGGTATGGGTTTCTGGTGGTGAAAATGCCGCTGCAATCCAAGCTTCATCAACGTGAGGAACTGGGTAATGCCCTAAATCTCGATAAGCGATCGCATCTTCAGGATGCGCTGCTTTCCAAGCACTGACGAATTCCTTAGATAGTTCTCTTGAGTGCGATCGTTCACCACGAGGGCTGGAATCAATATGTAGAATGTTTACCACCAAATATCTCCTGATTAGCTAAGTATTTTTAGGGGTGTTGTTCAAAAATATTGTAACTGTAAGCTTCAAGATAGTTCCATCCACACCGAAAGTTCTTCCATGTCAAACAGAGGAAGTTTTTGAATACCAGCTTTTTCGAGACTATTATCTTGTGTACTTCCGCGCCAGATTACGCAAATTACGAAGTCCGCGATCGCTCCCTCGTTACGCAGCGCTTCGGTACTTTTTACAACCTGACCACCTGTTGTAATCACGTCTTCAATGATACATAATTTTTTCCCTTGGATATCAATTCCTTCTGCTAGCTTCTCAGTACCATATTCTTTTTTTGTCTTCCGAACAAAGACAACTGGTAATTCAACTTCTAATGAAATTGCTGTTGCTAAAGGAACTCCCCCTAATTCTAGTCCTGCTAGAATTTCCGTTCCTGGTGGAATCTTTTTTACCATTTCTTTAGCTAATTGCTTCAGTAATAAAGGATTAGATTCAAACTGATATTTATCAAAGTAATGAGAAGATATCTGACCAGAACGTAATCGAAACTCACCTTTCAAATAGGAAACACGAACAATTTCTTTGGCTAATTCGCTATGACTCATTTTTATAAAAAGCTGGGTAAAGTGTAAAAAAAGCCGATGCATTCTCCATCGGCTTCGCTAATAATATTCAACAGCTAAATAGTCTACTGTTCCTGGATTGCTGCTGCTTTCGGAGGAAACTGAATTCTGGGATCTGGCATGAAATTATATCTCAAGTACAATCCTCCCGAAACAAACAGGATAATTAACAACCCACCTATACCAAGGGGACTAGGAAGCCAAAAAACAGCTTCTATGTGGTTTAGCTCACCAGGCTGGAGTTTCCACACTAATTGATTGCCATTTTTTTCTGGCTCAATTGCAGTTTCAGTTAGTTGAATATTTTTGGCTCCCCAAGGAGTCTTCAAGCTAAATTCCAAATCGAGAATTGAACCAGCATTCGCCAAAACGTTACCTTTACTGGCAATTAGAGAGAGCGATCGCAAATCCAAATCATAAATCAACCGATTTCGGACTAAAAGTAAAAAATTATTCTGCTCTAAGAGAACGTTTGATTCAATTTTCGGCAGTTCTGAGTCAGATTCGCTCTGCACAGACTCAGAGGGGTGATTCGCATGGGAGTTAAAGAATTCATTGAACTTCTCTTGCAATTCCGTACCATTGCTAAAAGGAATTGTGACGATGATTTCTTCTTGGGAAACTCGCTGTGCTTTACCATCAAGTTGACGGGCGCGGCGTTCTATGCTCTTTAACCATTCGTACACCGAATCGCCACTAAAACTCGTTAGCCGTTCTCCCAACTTAATATGCTGTACTAGTTCGCCACTATTTGAGTTGTCAAAATTAAGCCCGACATCGTACTTCACACAGCCAGTCAGTAGCAAAGATGTTAATAGCACGAGCCACAGAATAGGATTTCGCATGGGAAAGACCCGGTTCGTTCGATTTCGACCATTGAGTGGTGAGAGAAATTTCATCTTTGCCAACACAAAACTAAATGGTCTGACTAACAACAAGAAAATCTTTCCGAAAATTGAAGAATTCATAACTATAAATCTCCCCAAAAGTCAAACTTTTTAACCAATCTTGACTTCTTAGTATTGTTTGAGATTCCTGGAATACCATTTTGATTTCTCTGGGACTGGGTAAGAAAATATGAGTAAGATTTGGATCTGAATCGAATGGCACTAAGAAAAGATACAGCCCTTGCTCTGACTAGTTCCCAGCCTAGAGGCTGGGAACCCATTCTGGGAGGCTCCGCCTCCAGGAGCTTGACAAGAGGCAGAGCCTCTTTTAAATACATTCCCAGCCTCCAGGCTGGGAACAAGACGACCAAGCCTTTGGGCTTTTCTTAGTGCCATTCGGATCTGAATCTTCATTCAAATCTTCCCAGTCCCCAATCCAAAATTGTTATCAGCCAGGAGTTCCTGAAAAATTCAACCAAACCAAGTACGAGATGGTTAAACCAATGGCGATTAGCGCCACCCAGATAAAGCGATTATCTCTGGTATTGACCTGACTGAGGTCAACTAATTCTGGCTCGGCAGGTTTAGGCTTTTGCTGGACAGAAGATTTTGGAGACTTAGCAGGGACAGAAATTTTGAGTTCATTATCGGTTAATGCACCCAAATCGGGGATTTCAGTCATCCATTCGCTGGGTCTTTTCAGCTTTGGTGCTTTTAAGATATAAAGCATCTGCCGCGCTTGTTTGCTAATTTCAAAATGGGCGTGGCGTTTGAGTCTTTCGCAAAGAGCGATCGCATCATCCGTGCGTCCAGCCGCTTCATAAGCTGTCACTAGATGAATTTCTACTTCCCCGCCAAGACGAGAATTACGAGCTAACAGAGCGCTGGCCTTTTCTAAATTTTCTACGGCTTCACGGTATTGCCCATTCTCAAAGGCAACTTTCCCAGCCTGGTAGCGGGTTTTAGCAATTTCTAAACTTTCTGTACTCACGTCTTATACAAAAATTAGCACTATTTTCATTTTGCCAATGCCAGCAATCTTTTTGGAATCTTTTCAAAAGCTGGCAATCTGAAAGTGGATAAACTTCTAAAATTTTAAGTAAGTAGCTGCAACTATTTTCTGATTAAAAATTCTGGTATCAAATGCAGGTGAGCAAAATTATGTTGAAAATCAAGCATTCGCAACTGAATTGGCTCTTAGCAGGTATGACTTTAGCAGTGATGGGTGTAACCATTGCTCCAGCTTCCGCACAGCGTGCGTTCGTGATTGATAGTGATTATGGAGTCAGGCGATCGCATTCCGCCCAGCGCGCATTCGTGAATGATGGTGGTTATGGAGTCAGGCGATCGTCGCCTTCTGTGGGTTCCTTTATTTATGGTAGTCCGATTCCTACACCTATGCCTGTAGACCCAACAACGGGACTAATGATACAACGCAATCATTACCGCGATTATTCCTATCCCCAGTTCAGGCAGAACTTCAGAAATTCGACCCCGATCAATCCAACAATTCGAGATTCAACCCTAGTTAATCCGGTGATTATCAATAATTCATGGCGTCGTACACCATTTAGCGGTGGGCGATCGCGAGTTATTATTACTTATCCTCGGTAGAGTAGGGAGATGAGGGGATAATAAGAACTCTTTACTCCTCACTCCTCACTCAGCACTCAGCACTCCTAAGAGGTAAACTGCGAACCCAGAATCATCGTCCCGATCCCAACATCAGTAAAGATTTCTAGTAACAGGGCGTGAGGAATGCGACCATCTATGATGTGTGCTGCACGGACTCCTTGAGCAAGCGATCGCACACAACAACTCACTTTGGGAATCATCCCACCGCTGACTATACCATTAGCAATTAACTCGCGGGCTTCGCGAATATCTACTTTCGGAATCAAAGTAGATTGGTCTTTATAATCTTTTAAAATTCCACTAGTGTCGGTCAATAAAATTAACTTTTCTGCTCCTAATGCTGCGGCAATTTCTCCAGCTACAGTATCGGCGTTAATGTTATAAGCTTGCCCTGTTTCGTCTGCGGCGACGCTAGAGACTACCGGAATATAGCCATTGCTAGCGAGGGTATCTAAAATCTTGATGTTAACATTGCTGACTTCTCCCACAAAGCCGATGCCTTCTTGACCTTGGGAACGGGCTGTAAATAGATTACCGTCTTTACCGCAAAGTCCTACAGCCAATCCACCAGCTTGGTTAATCAGGGAGACAATTTCTTTATTGACTCGACCAACTAAAACCATTTCCACCACATCCATTGTGGCGGCATCAGTGACTCGCAGACCATTCTTAAATTGTGGTTCGATGCCCAGCTTATCTAACCAACTGTTAATTTCTGGGCCACCGCCGTGGACTACAATCGGACGCAAGCCGACGCAGGATAAGAATACAATGTCGCGGATAACTTTGTCTTTGAGTGCGCTATCTTTCATCGCTGCGCCACCATATTTGACAACAACAGTGCGACCGGCGAATTGTTGAATATAAGGTAGTGCTTCGCTTAGAACACGCACACGAGTGGCTTCATCTTGCCTGATGTATTCAGAATCGTTGTCCGTCATGAGGAGCCTAACAGAGAGAGTTAAAACCTATTTCAGTCAGTGTAGAAGACTTTGTAACTCCTCACAATCTCTGATGCCAAAGCCGAGTATGTTTGTACTAATCATTCATAGGTGTTTGGTTCAGTTACGAGTTCACCATCTGGCATAACGGTATTGTAGAAATAAGCCCCATACATTTCCGCGCAGTGCCAGTTAACTTCCAATAAATTAGCATTTTCAAGATTAACGCCCTCCATACGAGTAACTCTCAAATCAGCACCACGTAAATCAGCACCGCTCAGATTAGCGTCTCTTAAATCAGCACCCCCTAACTTAGCTTTACAGAGGAGCGCCCCACTCAAATCAGCACCACTGAGATTAATGCCAGACAAGTCAACTTCGCTTAGGACTGCACCACTAAGATCGACTCCTGAAAAATCATTTTCCCCAGCATCTAAACGACTAAAAAACTCTTCAATATCCATTGAATTCTTTGGTGAGACAGCAGTAAAACTTCAAGCTCTAGAGTCAATCCTATACGACGGATGAGACAGATCAAGATGGTGCGTTAACGAAGTAACACACCTTACATAATTAGCTATTCCCACATTACCGGACACAACATAACAGCGATCGCTCCTTCAAACCTCTAGAATTGAAATCATTCGGCTGAAGCTAGGGAATGAAAATGACCACGCTGCTAATTCAAACTGAAAGCACATCCCTAACAGTAAATTTCCCCTCCCTTGTGCAGATGACAAATGAGCAGTTCTACGAATTCTGCCAAGCCAATGGAGATTTGCGAATCGAGCGCACTGCCAATGGGGAAGTTATCATCATGCCACCAGCTTTTTCAGATACGGGCAACCGTAACTTTAACATTGCTGCACAGCTTGGGTATTGGACTGAACAAGATGGCACTGGCATAGGCTTTGACTCCAGTACAGGTTTTACGCTACCCAATGGAGCAATGCGTTCCCCTGATGCTTCTTGGATTGAACTGGAGCGCTGGAATGCCTTAACAGATGCACAAAAAGCTTCATTTGCACCAATTTGTCCCAGCTTTGTAATTGAGTTACGCTCCTTGAGTGATCGCCTGATAAAATTACAGGACAAAATGCAGGAGTACATCGATAACGGTGCGTTACTAGGCTGGTTAATTGATCGGCAGAATACAAAAGTCTACATTTACCGTCCGAATCGAGAAGTTGAAATTTTGGATAATCCCGAAGCAGTTAGTGGCAATCCAGAATTACCAGGGTTTATCCTGCGGATGGGCAAAATTTGGTAACTTGAGTTTTCTTAATGAGAAACTTGTATTTTGAGAACGTTAGGAATTGCTTCAAGTATTCGCTGAGAGTAAAGTGGTGTTCGTTGTTCGAGGAGCGATCGCATTACGCTACACCATAAACTGATTCATGAAAAACATCTTTTGCAGACACAGTTAGATCAATATTCCCGATTAATTAGAAACAGCTTTTTTCAGGATGCCAGGAATTCCCTCAAGTATTCGCTTGGCAACGTCTTCAGGTGTATCTCCCTCTCGCTCAATGATGTGCAAATCGGCTTGAGAGTAAAGTGGTGTTCGTTGTTCGAGGAGCGATCGCAACTTAGCTTTAGGATCGGCATCTTGCAGCAGTGGTCTTGTGGTATCCTCAGCTAAACGGCTGTAAATTATCTCCACTGGCGTATCTAGCCACACTATCAAACCGTGGTGCAAGTAACCCCAATTTTCTCGCCGCAATACAATGCCCCCACCAGTTGCGATAGTCAACTTTGTAAAAGCACAAACTTGTGAAAGTACGTCGCTTTCTAACTGGCGAAACCTGGCTTCACCTTCTTGAGCAAATAACTGATTGATAGATTTACCTGTTGCTTGGGCAATGACATCATCGGTATCTACAAACCCATAACCCAGTTCTTTTGCTAGGAAGCGCCCTACTGTCGTCTTACCAACGCCCATAATCCCAATTAAGTACAGGTTGACTCCTTGTAATAAGTTGCTCACTAGTTGCTTCGCTCCAATTCTGAGTTCTGAGTCACAGTTTAAAATTATAAACTCAATGACTCAATCTAGGATTTAAAAATACGGAGTTTTATACATATCGCACAAACTCTAACAGTTTATTACTACGACTTGATGCCGATATTAGTAATTTCCGCAAGCATACAAAAACAAAATAAACCTCCAAGAAATTTATTTTCAACAGATATCAAACTTTTTCACTTTGTGTATCTCAAATTTACTTATAACTTTTCTAACTTAGAATTATTTTTAAAACCTTTAAATTCATCTTCTATTTAACAGAAATTAACTGCCATCATTACTGTTATTAATGTATTTAAAGTAACTTAGGCAATAAATTAACGATTCTTCTGTGAAATTACTATCAGTAATAACCGACGAATTTCTTAGGAATGTAGTAATTTTTCTGAAGTAACTAGGTAATTGCTGCATAGTAATGCCTATGCTTAACCAAAAAATTAACTTAGCTTGTTTGAAACTTTATCCAAACAATATCTGTCTATCTAAATAATCAGGGTTTTTACTCTGGTGGGTAATTTTAAGTATACACAATACCGTGTTTCTAACAGCACAGGGTCGTTATTCTAAAAGTTCAGTTATAACAAGACCCGCTCAATTAAATGCTTCTAATAAAGGTGTAAATAATGACTGATTTACCGCGATCGCCCAAAAAAACTTGCAAAGAAATTGAAGTTTAGACATAAAGACTACTGCATATTCCACCCCGATAAGCCTGAATGAATAAATATAGAATGAATGAGGTGTCAACCATGACTCGAATTCGTGACGTTGTAGAAAGAGCTTTAGCAACTGGTTATTTGACAGTTGAAGCTGAAGATCAACTACGACAACTGTTGACTACCCGATATGACTTGGAAGATTTTAATGCTTTCATGACTTTGCAGGAAGCTGCCATGACTGGTAAGGTCAAGCAGGAGTCTAGAGAGCGGTGTGGCATTAAATAGAGATGTCGCCTGCTACATCTCACCGACGGGGGCGTTTACCATCATCTTCAAAATCATCATCATCCTCAAAAAATTCCCAATCATCATCATCGGCTTGATTGGTAGTTGGCGGCTGGTAAGGGGGGATAATTACTCGGTAATCAGCATCATAAATTGATTCAGTTTTTCCGGCAGCCGTATTTTTTGGCTCGCGGTAACTGTAGGAGTAAACTGAACCAGACCGAGAACTGCTTTTGGCTTCTGATTGACGTTCGTAAGTTGTTGAGTCTCTAGGTTGTTGAGCTTGAGAATTAGGAATAGGTGCTTCTTCTGACTTTTCATCAAAGTTCCAATCATCATCTCTACTGCTATTTGTCTCCCAATCATCAAATTCCTCACTGCTAGGCTCTTCATTTTTACTAGCTGGTGGTGGAGGACTGGGAGGGCGAGATGTCGGTTCTTCTCTCCGGGTTGCCTTCGCACGACTTGAAGGAGTGGTTGCTCTGCTAGGAGTTTGGCGTTGTCCTGCCACAAAATAATTGGATAAATTAAATAAGGTAGCAATCAATATCGATGTGAAAGCACCAGTGGCAGTACTGAACAAAATCCATATCGCTAGTGGTAATGGTTGAGTTCGCACGCCCAAAAATACTAGCGATAGGGCAGGTGAGAAATTTTGGACTAATAACAGCGTTAGTCCTCCCAGTACTGCCACCAATAGAATTAAGCGAATTACAGCCATAGCAATTTTGTCAGTTGTCAATTATCAGTGGTCAGTTATCAATAGTCAGCGATCAGTCTGGTTATTCTTCACTAATTACTGTTCACTGACTACTGACACTATCAGCCATCTCTATCATTACCTTTTTAGGACTATTGTGAAATTTACAATAAATCCACTCAGGGCATTAGCGACGACCTTGCCACCGCTGAATTGGAATACAGTCAATATCTAGTTGATCTAAAGCACGGGCAACTACAAAATCAACTAAATCCTCGATGGTTTGGGGATTGTGATACCAGGCGGGAATAGCGGGGACAACTCTAACTCCAACTTCTGCTAAAGAGGTTAAGTTACGCAGGTGGATGAGGCTAAAAGGCGTTTCACGCGGGACAATGACCAGCTTTCGCCCTTCTTTGAGTTGAACATCCGCTGCCCGTTCTAGTAAATCAGAACTCAAGCCAACCGCTAGCTTTGCCACTGTACTCATGCTGCATGGAATAATCATCATCCCCAGAGTGGCAAAGGAACCGCTGGCAATTCCGGCTCCGACATCGCTCCAAGGATGACACCGGAGTTTACCGGCAAGTGCAACACCAGCTTGCTCTCGCCAGAATTGTTCTTGCCCGGTTGGTTCTGGTGGCATCCGAATTTCCTGTTCTGACTGCCAAACCATGTAAGTTGATTTAGAGGCAACCAATTCAATGCTATATTCCGCTTCTAGCAAAAATTTGATCGCGCGAACAGCGTAAATCAGACCAGATGCGCCCGATACGCCTAAAATTAAAGGTTTGGTGTTATTTGACACGTAAGTTTTAGTGGATTTTACTCGTCCTCAGAGTAAGGATCTAGGTCATCAGGCTCCATATCATTCGGTAAATAGAGGTCTGAAAGGTCGTCACGAGAATCATTGCCAGTTAAACCTTTGGCGACGCCATCGCTGCCGACTGTTACCAAATCAATTTGCTGACGGTAGTAATCGACACTCTTAACTTGGACGGCGACGCGATCGCCTAATCTATAAGAAGCGCGATTTTTGCGCCCAAATAGTGCTTGTTGTCTGGCGCGATATTCATACCAATCATCTTTGAGAGAACTGACGTGTACCAATCCCTCTACCCGCAAAGGCACACCAGGATTACTGCTGGACTCCACCTCGGCGGCTGGTACTTCAATTTCCACAAAGAAACCGTAGGATTGAACCCCGGTAATCACGCCTTGAAATACCTGACCGATGCGTTGCTTCATCAGTTGGGCTTTTTGTAGTCCGGCTAAATCGGCTTCGGCTTCTTGGACTTCTTTTTCTCGGTCGTTAATTTGGACAATTACCCTAGTTAAATCGCTTTGCAGTTCTTGTTGCAATTCTGGGGGTAAAACGTTCCAGTTAATTTCCTCGTGGCTAGAGGAGTGGCGCAGGTTAACCCGCTCTCTGACACGGGTATTGCGGCGATCGCGTCCGTTTTCGAGTAGCGTGTAATATACTCTCTGCATCAGCAAATCTGGGAAACGCCGCAAGGGAGCGCTAAAGTGGACATATTGCGGTAGTGCCAGACCAAAGTGAGATCCTTTGGTGGTACTGTATGCAGACGGCTTCAGTGTATCTTGTAATAAGTAAGTAAGAACTTGCTCAGAGGGAGATTCAGCAAAAGCTGTGGTCAAATGTTGGTAATCTAAGGGTTGGATATCAACCTCTGGATCTAATGTGAGGTCAACGCCTAAATTGACTGCCAATTTCAGCATTTCCTGGACATCTTCAACATCAGGAGTACCTTGGACTCGCCAGATAGCGGGAACACCAAGAGCATTTAAGTGAGTTGCAAACAGTTGATTAACTAACAGCACCAACTCCGTAAGTAGCGATCGCACTGGCAAATCATTCACCACCACAGCGCCGAGAATCCCCTCATCATAATAGGCGTTTTGGCTAGGCGGCAGATTCAACTGGAGGCTACCACGAGTCAAGCGTACCTGTTTCACAGCTGTTTGCAAGGCTTGGAGGTCTTGCAGGATTTGGGAAACCTGTGATGATTTATCTTGAGCTTCACCTGTGAGAATTGCTTGGGCTTGTTCTGTAGTCAGTGCAGTCTCGACGTTGATTACACTAGGTTGAATTTCCCATTCCAGCACTTCTCCCGATTGGGGATCGATGGTAATTAAAAAAGAGATGGTTAAGCGATCGCTCCCAGGTACTAAAGAACAGCGTTCAGCTACAGCTGGGGGCAAGATTGGCAACACCAATTCTCCTAGATACACTGATTTGCCCCGTTTGAGTGCTTCTCTATCTAGGGGTTCGTCAGGTTGGACATAGTGAGAAACATCGGTGATATGAACGCCCAAAAGCCAATTTCCGGCTAAGTTTTTTTCTAAACTAAAAGCGTTTTCGATAATTTTGGTCTCGCTATTTACCCCTTCAATAGTGAGAGTAAACAGATTACGCAAATCCAGCCGATTTTTCAGGTCTGCTTTCAGGAGCTTTTTGGGCAACTTGGCGGCTGCTTCTAGAACATTATCTGGAAAAGTCCGGGAAAGGTCGTGTTTGCACGTAACTAAATCTATATCAGCAGCGGCTTCGGCATCACTGCCGAGGATTTGCACCACTCGACCAAGGGGAGGATATTGTGCCAACGGGTAACGCAAAACTTCCACATGAACCAGATGATCGATCGCTTCTTCTAACTTTGCCCCGTTAGGTTGAATCTTGAGTTCAAACAGCAAGCGATCGTCTAAAGGCACAGCCCGAAAACCAGTTTCTACCTGCTTAATTCGTGCCAGTAAAGTGTGATTAGAGCGTTCCAGAATCAGCTTCACCTCCCCTTCCGGAGAGCGACGGCGACTGCCTTCTTTGAGAACTCTCACCAAAACGCGATCGCCATTCCAAGCATTACTCAGATGACTTTCGCGGATGTAAATATCCTCAGCGCCTTCCACATCTTGAATAGCAAAGCAAAAGCCTTTACTAGAACAACGGAGTTTTGCCTCGATTATTCCCTCTTCTGAGACACGGCGGTACTTGCCCCGTTCCTTCACTAAAATACCGATTTTTTCCAGAACATCTAAGGCAATGTGAAGTTTTTGTAAACTTTTTTCATCTTCACAGCCAAGTTTCTTTTCTAAAACCTTCCGAGCTACCAATTTATCATCGGTGAAATTGGCAAGGAGTGTAGCGATTGAAAATTCCATGCAGTGAACCGACCTTTGGTCAAAACATCATTTGTTGTTTAATCTGGTTCTTTTCTGTATACCCTCACGGCTTACAGAAACAAGCTGGAAACTAATTGCCCTGAAGCAAGCTTCCTAAGTTCTAAGGAAAGGAAGCCCGACCCAGTAAAAGTGGGAAACTACTCCCGCAGTTCCTTTGCAAAGAAGCCGACCCACGGACAACTCTGGGCGTTTACGAACTTCTCACTGCACGATGCTCTCAGAATTCGCCTGCGTTCAACTCCCTTCACCTAACCAAACTTAAGATTGCACGCCTGATTACAATTTAGCCCCGCTAAGTAATTACGCGACGGGTTTTTGAGAAGCTGGGTTTAGAGAATCCATACTACCCAAAAGCGCTATGCAGGGGAGCCACTGCGGTCTTCTACCTTGGCGTTAGCCTCTCCCAAAGGGAGAAGGGGAGACGCTAAAAGCGATAGCGCAGCGTTAGCGAGTCTGCGAGCGTCTGGGGTCTCCCCAAGTGGAGGAGGCAGTGCGGTCTTGGGGTCTCCCCAAGTGGAGCAACTGCCGTCAAGTGGCGTGGAAACTACAGGTGTTTGATTGTCTAGAGAGAAGGTAATTTTACGCCATTAGACTCTGATTTGTAACTAGGAGGAACTGCTGGTGAACCCAATTTTCCCACATGTAGAATCGGTAACAATTAGGTAAGCAGCTTAATGAGCAGCGAGGGCGAACCTTATCTCCATTATTGTAGATTTAGAGCGCACTTCCAGAAAATAGTTCTAGATATAGAGTTGGGTAATCAGTATAGCATTGCAAGCAAGACTACCCAGATAAGTTAGCACTGACCAAAAATTTCGTCAAAAAATAGCACTGCTACAATTGGGACACCAGGCAAAGCAAGAATATCACCTTGACGGCTCAGAGCAGAGAATTATACCTACTCATCGCCTGCCAAGAAACTGATGACACATAGTAAGCAATTAAAAATGAATAAATGCAATATTGGCAGGCATCCTGGGTATCGAGTGGATGTAAATTAAAGTAAGGGCATCTGAGCTAGCTTGAATATACAGGCAGTATCAACCCCGTTATTAAAAATATTTAGATTGGTAGCAGTATTATGTTGGCTCAATTCCAGAGCTTGTATCCCCAGGGCAATTTGATTTCTGAATTAGTGCAAATTTTTCAAGGAAAATATATTGTTCGGGCAAGCGTGCAAATTGAAGGTGTAACCCGTGCTACGGGCATGGCAGCAGCAGAAACAGTAGAAGCCGCAGAAGACCAAGCCAGAACCAGGGCACTGATAGTTTTGGGTATTACAAACGCGCCACCAGAATCAGTGGCGTTGACCTCAAATCCAGTTCCCCCAGCACAGCTAAATCCTTCCTTGAATACTAAAGGTGGATTTAGTGAGCCTGCTGCTTATTCCTCTGCTAAAAATGAGGATTTTGTTAGTAGTCAGTGGCCAGTAGTCAGCGATAAAGAAATTTCTATACCGCCTTCCAAAGAACGGAACATCAAACCAGAAGTAGTAACAAGCAGTAACGAACAGTACGGGTACAGTAATGCTGCGCCCCTAACAAGCGATACCTATAGCCAAGATTTAGGTCAAAACTTTCCGATGACTGCCAAGCAGGAGCTAGAATTCGATCCGCCAGTTGAGAACTTGGAAATAAATTTTGATAACCAGCCAGAAAATCAAACCTTTCCGGCAATTTCTGCCAATAATGTCACACCATTTACACCCCGGAGTTACAGCCCTCAAGAGAATGCTGCTACCCCGTCAGTGACAGGAAAGAGAAAGAAAAAAGCTGAACCAGTGGATTTATCAGATGTAATTGCTAAAACAGATGTCGAACTTCAGCGTTTAGGCTGGACACCAGAACAGGGACGGGAGCATCTGATTGAAACCTACGGTAAGCGCGGGCGGACTTTGCTGACTGAAGAAGAATTACACGGATTTCTCAAATACTTACAATCTCAGCCAGACCCGATAGCGGGATTTTGATTTGTCATTTGTCATTTGTCATTGGTCATTAGTCATTTGTAAGGACTAATGACTAATAACATAGGCTCTTGAAACAGTAACGAAGCTATGGAACCTGTGAATTTTTCTGAAGTAATTGCTCAAACAGACGTTGAAATGCAGCGACTAGGCTGGACAATAGACCAGGGACGGGAACATCTCATAAAAAATTATGGGAAGCGATCGCGGAGTGTACTAACACAAGTAGAATTACTAGACTTCCTTCAATACCTTGAATCTCAACCATTAGATGAAGTTGTAACTGCCAAAATTGATGTTGACATCGAACAGTTATGTTGGACACAACAGCAGGAGCAAATTAATACTGAAATCGAACGGTTATGTTGGATGAAAGAGGAAGAACAGGAGTATATTAAAACAACTTCTAGCAAGCAAAATAATAATTCGCCTACTCAAGAAGAACTCTTAAAATTACTCAAATATTTCAAAGCTCAACCGATAGTAGAATACCCCAGCAATCTTGATGCAGAATATGAAGAGTTCCAAGATTTCTCTATATACTCAGAAGAATCAGACAAGGTAATTACTAGAATATCTTCTGAGGATTTATCTCGGATATTGGCTAAGACCGATGTCCAAATGCAGCGTTTAGGCTGGACAACAGAACAAGGACGGGAGCATCTGATTAGAACTTATGGGAAGCGAGGGCGTACTTTGCTGACAGAAGCAGAATTACTAGACTTCCGGCAATACCTTGCATCCCTTGCATCTCAACCAACACCACCAGATTTGTCGGATGTAATTGCTAAAACAGATGTCGAAATCCAGCGCTTAGGCTGGACACCAGAACAGGGACGAGAACATCTGATTAAAGTCTACGATAAGCGAGGGCGTACTTTGCTTACTGAAGAAGAATTACACGAATTCCTCAAATACTTACAATCTCAGCCAAACCCAATAGCGGGATTTTAGTTGGTTATTTGTCCAAATCGGTATTAAGTACCAATACGCTTGGCTTTGTGAAAAATTGTAGGTTGGGTTAAGCAAAGCGCAACCCAACAAAGCCCCGGATAGCGCGACTTCTAAATCCGAGTTTTTTAAGTCAAATAACCCCTCTTCAGTTATGAAGAAGGGTTATTTTAGGGTTTAAGGAAATTAAAAGTGGTAAATCACCATTTACCAATCGTGACTATCAATTAACAGCAGCAACTGCTGGGCGGCTACCGGCAGCATGACGGTCAATCACTTGGTCAATCAAACCGTAGTCCCTAGCTTCTTCTGGTGACATGAAAAAGTCACGTTCAGTATCTTCAGCAATGCGCTCAATTGGTTGACCTGTATGTTCAGCTAAATAGTCGTTTAGCCGCTTCTTGTGGTACAAAATTTCCCGCGCCTGAATTTCAATATCAGTCGCCTGTCCTTGAGCGCCACCTAAAGGTTGATGAATCATAATCCGAGAATGGGGTAGACTCATTCGCTTACCCTTAGCACCCGCGCTGAGGAGAAAAGCACCCATACTCGCTGCCAATCCGGTACAAATTGTACAGACATCAGGGCGAATATGCTTCATAGTGTCAAAAATGCCCATACCAGCCGTCACCGAACCACCGGGAGAATTGATGTACATATAAATGTCTTTCTCCGGGTCTTCAGCATCCAAATACAGCAGTTGGGCAACAATCAAGTTGGCAATATTGTTATCAACTTGTTGTCCCAAAAAGATGATGCGCTCACGTAACAGCCGTGAGTAGATGTCAAAGGCGCGTTCACCTCGACCCGATTGTTCAATAACGATAGGAATCATGGAAGCGTGTTTGTGGCTACTTTAAATACATTTTATCGGTGACAGCACGAAACTGGGGCTGATCTCTACTATTCCCAGGTAGATATAAGTAAATCTTGCTATTCTGTCTGATTCAACAAAGGAGCAAAATGTGCTTTTGCAATAGATTCAACCTCCAAGGGCACTTTTTAGCGACAAAAGCTGTCTAAGAAAATATCCCGGTTTAGAGAAAAATAAATCAAAAAAATTCAATTGTCGCCAATTTTATATCTCGGACTTTGCTGTACAACCTTGGCGATGTATTGATTAGACCGATAACCGAAATCCGATTTGCTTAGGGAATTATGTTAACTACCAGTAACATTTTAAACATTTTTTTAGGATTTCCTTCGGCATTTATCAAGTTATTTTTGTTAGATTCGGTAAATCGGCAGTACGAGGTGTATTTAGAATAACCAGTCGTAGTTGAAATGCTATCCATTCACAAGAGACGTGCCATGCTGGAAAAACTTATACAAGCCGCCATCATCACCTTCTTGCTCCATCTGATAGCAGGACTTAGCCCAAATACTTTAATGCAAACAAAGACAGCATCACCTATGCAAGAAACACCACCAAATATTGTTAGCTTGCTATTGCGATCTTTTCAATAAGAATGTTTCATAAGTTGCAGTGGTGTAAGTAAGTAGGCGTATATAAACCCAATTATATAGATGATTTACTTGTAGTTAGCGGTGACTACAAAACTGCATTTTTTACACTAACTTACTTAGGCGAGATTAAAAACAAAGAGATAATTCGCTCGTTGAGTTTCTTACTTAATGTATATAGCTGTCTAGGCTAACACTCCTGAGAACAGGGTAGACTGAGCAAAGAAGGCAACTACTTGCGTTTGATCATGACTAATCGCCTTGCTGAAGCTAAGAGCCTCTATCTCCGCAAACACGCCGAAAACCCAATTGATTGGTGGCCTTGGTGTGATGAAGCACTTGCAACTGCAAGGGCGCAAAATAAACCAATTTTTCTTTCCATTGGCTATTCTAGTTGCCACTGGTGTACTGTCATGGAAGGCGAGGCTTTTTCTGATATTGCGATCGCTGACTACATGAATACCAATTATCTTCCCATCAAAGTAGACAGGGAAGAAAGACCAGACCTCGACAGCATCTATATGCAAGCTTTGCAGATGATGAGCGGTCAAGGGGGTTGGCCTTTAAATATTTTTCTTTCTCCAGAAGATTTAGTACCGTTTTACGCTGGTACTTATTTCCCTGTAGACCCGCGCTATGGTCGTCCGGGATTTTTGCAAGTTTTGCAAGCGCTTCGCCGTTATTACGATACAGAAAAACAAGAATTACAACAACGTAAAGCCCTAATTATTGAGTCTCTGCTCACGTCTGCGGTGTTGCAAGATGGTACGACAACTGAGATTGAAGACCATGAATTACTCCGCCAAGGTTGGGAAACTAGTACAGGTGTAATTACTCCTAATCAATCTGGTAACAGTTTTCCGATGATTCCCTACACAGAATTAGCACTGCGGGGAACTCGATTTAATTTTGAATCTCGCTATGATGGCAAGCAAGTTTGTACCCAACGGGGACTAGACTTAGCGCTGGGCGGCATTTATGACCATGTAGCTGGTGGTTTTCATCGCTATACTGTTGACCCGACTTGGACAGTACCCCACTTTGAAAAGATGCTCTACGACAATGGACAGATTGTCGAGTATCTGGCTTCTTTATGGAGTGCAGGAATACAAGAGCCAGCCTTTGAGAGGGCGGTTGCTGGAACTGTGCAATGGCTGAAGCGGGAAATGACTGCGCCTGAAGGTTACTTCTATGCTGCTCAAGATGCGGATAGCTTCACTGAATCTACGGCGGTAGAACCAGAAGAAGGAGCCTTTTACGTCTGGAGTTACAGCGAATTACAACAACTGTTAACGCCTGAAGAATTAACGGAATTACAACAACAGTTTACGGTGACGCCTAACGGCAACTTTGAAGGACGTAATGTTTTGCAAAGACGCCATTCAGGTCAACTGAGTGCAACGCTGGAAATTGCACTGAGTAAGCTGTTTAGCGCTCGTTATGGTGCTAGTCCTGAGTTGCTGAAAACTTTTCCCCCTGCTCATAACAACCAGGAAGCAAAAACTGCTAACTGGCCAGGTCGCATTCCCTCGGTGACAGATACAAAGATGATTGTCGCCTGGAATAGCTTGATGATTTCTGGGCTGGCTAGGGCTGCTGGAGTGTTCCAACAACCGTTGTATCTAGAATTAGCAGCACGAGCGGCGAATTTTATTTTGGAAAATCAGTTTGTTAATGGGCGTTTTCAGAGACTCAATTATCAAGGAGAACCAACCGTTTTAGCGCAGTCTGAAGATTACGCTTTGTTTGTTAAAGCTCTCTTGGATTTACAAGCTTGCAACCCTGAGCATAAGCAATGGTTAGAAAATGCGATCGCTATCCAAGATGAATTTAACGAATTTCTCTGGAGTGTAGAATTAGGTGGTTACTATAACACATCCAGCGGTTCTAGTCAAGATTTAATTGTTAGAGAGCGTAGTTACACAGATAACGCTACACCATCAGCCAATGGAATTGCGATCGCTAACCTTGTCCGTCTCGCCTTACTCACCGATAATCTAGATTATTTAGATTTAGCGGAACTTGGTTTGAAAGCTTTTAAGAGTGTAATGGAGCGCGCTCCTCAAGCTTCTCCCAGCTTGTTTACAGCTTTGGATTGGTATCGTAATTCTACCTTAATTCGCAGCACCACTGAGCAAATAAACTCGCTGATCCCCAAGTTTCTACCAACGGCTGTATTTGCCATCACATCTGATTTACCAGAGAGAAGCGTTGGGTTAGTTTGCCAAGGTTTGAAGTGTCTTGCACCAGCAGAAAGTGTAGAGCATTTATTGCAGCAAGTGGAGAAAAGTCAGGTGAGGGCGTGAAATAGTTTTATTTCTCTCAACTAGAATATTACCAGTAGGTTATCCAGTCCCGATCGTAACTTTCTGCGCGGTTGCTCATTTGACCCCGTATAGTGATGATGCCTAAACAGACCAAGGATTAACCATTACAAGCCCTATTCCAGCAAAATCTTTTTCGTTACGGGTGACAAGTGATAAAGAGTTATGAATTGCGATTGCTGCAATGAGAGAATCCATCAGAGGTAGAGGTCGCCCATTCTGTTCTAGTTGCCCAACTAAATTTCCCCACAACACCATTGTTGAGACATCTATACTTAAAATTCTTTGTTGAAAGCGATTGGGTAGGGTTTCATTCAGCCAAGTTGTTAGAGATTCTTTGCGCTTAGATGCAGTAATTTTGCTGATGCCTTTAGCGATTTCGCCAATTGTAATGACGCTGAGGTAAAGTGTTTCTGGCACTTGGGCATCTAGCCAATCTAAAACTTGTTGATGTGGTTGTTTGGCAACAAGTTCGGAAATTACGCAGGTATCAAGGAGGTAGGTCATGGGGTGAAGGCATCGCGGGGAAGGGTGCGATCTCGACTCAGGTCAAGTTCTTCGGTAAGTTCAGCCAAGGGGGATTGGCGGAAAAACTCTGAGAGTTTGCTTGGTTGATCTGGGTGGGTGTTGTTGTGTGTGGTCAGGCTTTGAGCAAGGAGTTGGATGATGTACAGTTTATCGTTGGGGGAAAGCTGAAGGAGCTGTTGTTTGAGTTCTTGGATAGGCATGATGGGGTTTAAGTAGAAGATAAATTTATTCTACTTTCAGCGTCAGGGGTTAATTTAGTTTGACTCGTTTTTTACCCTCTATTTTTTTGACGAATGACTATTAACTCATGTAGCAAATTAACAGCGATTGTGTTAGCTGGCGGTAAAAGTTCTCGCATGGGTCAAGATAAAGCCTTGATTCCCATTCAAGGGATGCCGTTGTTGCAGCGAGTTTGTAGCATTGCTCAAAGCTGTGCTGATCTTGTTTATGTAGTAACTCCCTGGCCAGAACGCTATCAAGATTTACTTTTGGCTAGTTGTCAGTTTATCGAGGAAGTACCTTTGTCTGGAGAATCTCTAGCCCACGGGCCTTTAGTTGGATTTGCTCAAGGACTAGCCGAAGTCAAAACAGAATGGGTGCTGTTGCTAGCTTGCGATTTGCCGAGGTTGCGGGTTGAGGTGTTGCAAGATTGGATAACTAAACTCGATAGCGTGGGGGATAATGCGATCGCAGCTTTAGCTTGTCATCCCAAAGGTTGGGAACCTCTGTGTGGTTTCTATCGCCGTCGCTGTCTGCCACAACTCCTAGAGTTTATCAACCAAGGCGGGCGATCGTTTCAGCAGTGGCTTCGGCAATATCCGGTAGAAGTTTTGCCCTTAGCAGAACCCGAAATGCTATTTAACTGTAATACACCAGAGGACTTGGCTTTAAATTGAGTTGGAGAGTAGGGATTTAATGGTGAACTGAACCTACGGAAAGTCTGGTAATAAAGTCATTTTGGGGATAATCTACGCGCAGCGTCTTGATTCTGAATTCTGAATTCTGACTCCTGAATTCTTGCCTATTCAACATTTTAGCCCTAACGTGGAACTGCTAACTATATGTATTAAGGATGCGAGGAGGAATCATGGGGCAGACACAGGAGCTAGGACAGATTATCATCCTGAATGGTGTCCCGCGATCGGGGAAGTCGAGCATTGTCGCAGTGATTCAGGAGACATTTGATGGTCTGTGGATGAATTTGGGTGTTGATAGATTTATGCAAATGACTCCCGCACGATACTTGCCTGGGATCGGTTTACGACCAGGGGGAGAACGCCAGGACATCGAAGCCCTTGTTCCCATTCTGTACAGCGCTATGTATGAGTCTATCGCTGCCCACAGCCGTTTGGGTCTGAATGTCGTGGTTGATGTCGGACACCATAACGCTTATGCAATAGAGCGGGGCATTCTGGCTGATAGTGCCCGACGTTTGAAAGAATTGCCGGTTTTGTTCGTAGGTGTTTACTGCCCCATCGAGATCGTTATGGAACGACGACAAAACACGGGGTGGAACGTGGGAAGTACATCTGACTCCCCGATACCACATCCGGTTCAGTTATGGCAACGTGAAGTCCACATCCCTGGCATCTATGACCTTGAAGTGGATACCTCTTTGTTAAGCCCAGGTGCGTGTGCTGAGATGATACGCCAGTACCTCGCAGATAGTCCAGCACCGTCGGCATTCCAACGACTCGCTACACACTATACTTAAGCTGTAGTTATGACTGTGTTAACTATATTTGGGATGAATTTGTAAAGTGTGTGATTCTATAAGTTGAAAGGGAAATTCAATCCCTTTTTACTAATTCTGCAAGAAGTCTACTTAACTCGACAGAATTTGCGATCGCTATCATTCTGAGGATATTGCCAAGAGTAGGCAAAGTGGCTAACTCCCTTCAGTTGGGGGGCAAATTGGCGGAGTGCTTGCATTTGTACTTCTAGGGATGGACGATTACTAACAGATTTTCCCCACTGACCGGCTAAAGCTGGGATTATCTGTGTACCTGGTTTTGCCATACTCAAGACCCTTTGCACTTGCGACACGATACAACTGACATTACCGCAATTTCCATAAGCCATAGGATGCCACTCTAATGTATTGGGAAACCGATCCCAAGGTTGCAAACGAGAATCATACCCTTGTCCTACAGTTTGGTTGCCATCAGGAAAAAACACCACTCCTGTGGAAACACCTTGCTGCTTTGCTGGGTAACTAGCGATGGTGACAAAATCTAGAATTCCTTGCATAGCATGGGCAACGGCAAGCTGCCACAACTCCCATTGTAAAATTGGTTGTCTATCGGTTGCAGGCAGGATTGACTTTTGCGCTAGTGGGAGAGTGCGTCCTTGCCAAAGAGGTTCTCCTTCTTGGGGATAAAGTTTATCAACTTCCGCTACATCTGCCCCAGTGACAAATCCCTTACTCAAAAAGCGACGAATTAAGTCCAGCGCTTTATAATTTTGTGCCCGTTTAAATAAAGCTTCTTGGGTTGCGGGACTAAATAGCCATAAATCTGAAACTTTGGTGGCGATGGAATCACTTCCAGCTTGGCGGGGATAACGCACGTAATCCAATAGCAAGCCATCTGGGCGACGGCGCAAAACTTCTTGTACCAATTGGTAGTAGTCGCGTTTTGCTTGCAGGTTGTAGGGGTCGATAAATAGTTGAGAACCATTATCTACCACATATAGACTTGTTTGACCTTTGCCATTACGAGCGATCGCACCTTCTCTATCTGGGCGCTGGGCGTAAGTATAGCCGAAATTTGTGGTAAACATCCAAGCATAGACCTTCAAACCACGTTGCCGACCTTTTTTAATTGCCGTGGCAAGTATATCAATATTTTCTGCCCCTGGAGTACGAATCACAGCAGGCCAAACCGTCGGGTTAGCTTTTGCTGGTAATAGTACCTGCCCATCGTAAAATACTTCTATATAAACTTGGTTATAGCCGCCATTAACAATCCGATCCATAACCCGATCGATTATTCCTGGCTGAATGTCACAGGGATATAAGCGTAACCAAAGGGCTTGGGTTTGCGGCCAAGTTCGAGAGCGACATTGCTTTAATTTCTGCGCCTGTTCTTGTATTATGCTTTGGTAGCGCGTTTGAGCATCTTGTTTGCCTTTAAGCGCTGACAAACGTAAGCTTTCTTTTTCTTGCGCCGCAGCTGATGATAACTGACAATACTCAGTTACTTGCGCCTTTGCTGGTTCGCTTCCCAAGTTGGGGAGCAACAAACTACTAGTAAAAACAACAGCGAATAAGCGCCGCCAAAATAATATCGATCTTGCAACCTTCAAGGGACAGTTAGACATACCTACCAGTAGATGAACAAATTCAAAAGAGTTTCAGACAGGGATTTAAATTCCGACTGTAACTTGTTTACCACAGGGTAACTGAGCAAAGACAGAGTGGCTCTAACTTTGAGCTACGTGTTGACGTTCGGTCTTAAAGCCTTTAATTTGCGATAATCATCGATCCCAACTCAAATAATTATGGGCAACGTGTATCGAATTATATAGTTAAATACTAAGGGTTTTAAAACCTATTTTTTTAAGACTCTCAAAGGTCTATTTCTGTTGCCGTATTTTTGTATAGCGGTTTCCGGTGCATGAAGTAGATATTACAACTTCACCCTCAATGTGAATGCATCGGCTCGCATTGTTAATGCATTTTTCAAGTAAATGAGCTATAAAATGCAGGACTTACGCATCAGATATAAAGAGTTTTTGCCTTCTGCCTCCTGCCTCCTGCCTCCTGCCTTATACCTTGATAAAGAAAATAGTCAGGAGTCAAAACTTTTGACACCTGACTATTGATGATGGAGTAAGCAATAGTTAATAGCTAACCGCCACGTTTCAACGCCGTCTCTACCTGCTGCAACTCTTTCTCTAGACGATTTTTGAGTTTTTCGGGTACGGGACGATTTGGATAAGAACTGTAGTGTCCAGCTAGAGAATTGAGGGCTGTTCGTATGGTTGTAAACGAGCCAAGACCAGAAACAGAGTTAACCCGCTGGTAGCGAGCTGAAAAGTCATTAATTTTTTGACGCGCTTCTGCTTGAATTGCTGCTTTGTCTGGTGAATCTTGTGAAAGATCCAGAGCTTGTCTCATAATATTGACCACAGCTAAGGTGTCTTGACGATAATCCCCAGTCAAACTATCTGGACTGCCAGAACAACCCATTAAGCCGATAGCTACAACCAAAACCAGCGCAAGCAAACGCGACCAATAGCGCTTCATATGCATTAAGTAAAAGAATACGTAAATCAACGTCCATCCTATCTTGGATTGGTAACTTGGGGATCAATTGAGTGAGGAGTGAAGAGTGGGGAGTAGGGAGCAGGGCTGTTTCATTCCCTCAAAAGCTCTAATCTACAAGCATCTTGGGCAAAAATCAGGTGATTAAAAAATCTGATTGGACAATTATCATTGCTATGTTTTCTCTGCGAAGTTATGGAATTAGAAGTTGATAGGACTTAATAAACTAACTTTTCCTACCTCAATCTTTGCAATTTCAGCATCGTAATACATATCATCAGCCACAAAAAACCGACTCCATAACCTGCAATTATATCTGTGGGCCAATGGACTCCTAAATATAAGCGGCTGATACCAATAGCAGCAATTAAAATAACCGTCCAACTGTAAAAAATTTTGGCAAAATTAGGATAGTGAATTGCTAATTCGTAAGCAATAAAGCCATAAAGCACCATAGAACCTAGTGCATGGCCGCTAGGAAAACTAAAAGATTTTTCAGAAATCAATTGATGCCAGAGTTCCGGGCGAGGTTTAGAAAAAAACAACTTTAGCCCTGTATTCAAAATTAACCCTCCTATGCAAGCAAATACAAAAGCTTTCGTTTCTTCTTGATAACGTCGCCACCAAAGTAACAAGACAGTAATACCTGCAACTATGACTACTGTACTAGGATTACCAAGATTTGTGATAAACAGCATTAAATTATCTAAATTTGGATTAGCAAACTGATGTAGCCATAACAGGAAAGTAGTGTCAAATGCAAAAGCTTCTCGCTCCAAAACCTCTTCAGCCAGTTTTGCTAAAATAAAAAGGATGAGCAGACAACTAGCAAGTCCAACAATACCAATTGTGGCAATTAAGGGAGCCAAACGAGGATGTATATGACGCAACCAGAAATTAGAAATTCGTCGGAGCATACTTTAATGTTATTCATCATTAGAAAGTCTAGTTACTACCAGGTTTTTAGATTTTAGAGTTGTAAACAAGATACAAACTCCAAGTATTGACAGAAGGGCTATGGATGAGCTGATAGTTCCAAAATCGAGGAAAGAGGGTTATCTTACCTACAAGGGTAATCTTAATTTCTTTATCATATATTCTTAACTTTAACTTAATACGATCTGATTAATGTTTCGTATGAGCGCTCAAGATATGCAATACCAATCAAGCTGATTCATCAAATGATAAATTCCTAAATTAAATGCTTACTTCAGCAGGAGTAACGACAAATAGAGGAATTTAAACTTTTGCTATTTAGTAACCAAATACCTTTGTAACCAAGCGTATTCACAAATTTTCGTATTGTTTTAGCTTAGTCATATTCGACTCTAGAACTGTTAATTGGCGTTGATTCATAACGCTAATAACCACAAGCCTATAACAATACATAGGGTACTTTATCAGCAAAGGAAATAAATAGGATGACTCGATTTAGCAATTCTCATCTACCTACTGTTTTAAAAACAGTGATTTTTAGCACAGTTATTTTAACAGGACAGACATTTTTACAATTTAATAACTCAGCAGCAACAGCAGCCAGCCTTTACCAACATGTATTACTCTTATCAGTTGATGGACTGCATGATGCTGACATCAACGATCCTTTGCTTCAACCTTATTTATCAAATATTAATAATTTGCAGGCAAATGGAGTTACTTACACTAATGCCTTTACCAGTAAACCCTCCGATTCCTTTCCTGGTGAATTGAACTATCTAACAGGAGCAAGTCCAAAAACTACAGGGGTTTATTATGACAATTCATATAGTCGCTCATTATTAAGTCAAATCGGGAGTCCTGCTGGTACTGGAGTTCTATTTGATGAAAGTATTGATAAAAACCCAAATCTTATTAGTGGAGGTGGTGATTTTGGCAAAGGTAGCATTGATTCAAGTAAGTTGCCAGTAAATGGCACAGGAAAACCCATTTATCCTCATAACTACCTGAATGTTAATACAATTTTTGAGGTAGCTCACGATGCTGGGTTACACACCGCATTTATTGATAAACATCCTGCCTATGACCTTGCTAATGGGCCTTCAGGCAAGGGAATTGACGACTTTTATGCTCCAGAAATCAATGCTAAAGTAGCTTTGGAAAATGGCAAATTAGTCGATCTATCAACAGCCCAAAATCCTAGCAATCTCACATTTAAAACGACAACTAAAAGCACTAGCCTTACAGAGGCTTATGATGATTTGAAGGTAAATGCGCTTTTAAACCAAATAGCTGGTAAAGATTCTCAAGGAACTACTACTCCGGGAACTCCTGCTATTTTTGGCATGAATTTTCAAGCTCTTAGCGTCGCTCAGAAAGATGCTAGTAGCAATGGTGGGATTGCTGCTGATGGAACACCTTCACCAGGATTAATTAATGCCTTAGAACATACAGATGCTAGTATCGGAAATATAGTTAATGCATTGAAGCAACAAAATTTGTTTGATTCAACATTAGTGGTATTGACAGCAAAACACGGTCAAAGTCCCCGTCAAGGAACAGCTACACTGATTTCCGAAAACACATTTACAGATGTTTTAGAAAAAGCTGGGATTACCGTAAATCATGCAACACAAGATGATATTGGGTTGTTTTGGCTTGCAGATCAAAGCCAAGCTGATACTGCGACAACTCTTTTAAAAAATCTCAACAATCCGGCGATTAATGAGATTTTATCTGGTAATGCATTACAACAAGCAGGCTTTGGTAATCCTTTGTCAGATGACCGTACACCAGATTTCATTATCAAATTGAACCCTGGATATGTGATTTCAGATAGTACAAAAAGGGCTGAACATGGGGGTTTTTCAGATGACGATACCCATGTTGGATTAATTGCTGCTAGTGGGATTTTAGCTTCTGGACTCAAAGGTACAACCCAAACACAGGCGGTAAAAACAACTCAAATAGCTGTTACGGCTCTAGATGCGTTGGGGTTAAATCCCGATTTATTACAGGGTGCGGTGAAGGAAGGTACTAAAAAGTTACCAGGGTTAGGCATTTCTGATATCGATGCAGTACCAGAGCCAAATACAAATCTTGGCTTGTTCTCTTTTATGGTCTTGATGTTAACTGCCTCTCTATGGAGACAACGCAAACAAATCAGTTAAGCGTTGAAGATTAGCTTTTTGAAGCTGACTTGTAAAATCTGTTTTTCCGATCGCTCTGTACCTTTGCGGTTGAAAAGCAATTTATTTAACCACAGAGGCACAGAGAACACAGAGCAAGGAGATTGAAGAGGAATTTTTTTCTTAACTCCTAATTTTCTGATAAAGAGTATCTCGTTGTTGGTAAGGTCTTCCTAAAGAAGCGATCGCAGTTTGTAAGGTTTCCACTTCCATACACGTACCACCCAAAGCACCTGCCATTGTGGTAATATGTTCCTCCATTAAAGTGCCGCCGATATCGTTGCAACCCCAAGCTAAGGATTCTGTCGCACCTGCAAGCCCCAGTTTTACCCAACTCTGCTGATGGTTGGAAATCCAATTACCTAAGTAAATCCGCGCTACAGCCCCTAATAGCAGTGCATCACTTAAAACTGGTTGATCGCGTCCGACACGGCGACGTAAAGATTTGGGGGCTTCTTGGCCAACAAATGGTAATAAAATAAACTCTGTGATCCTGGCTGGATATCCCCGATTGATGGCGGTTTTTTGGAGCGATCGCAATTTTTCTAAATGTCCGATTTGCTGTTCGTGGGTTTCAATATGCCCAGATAACATGGTGCTGGTGGTATGCAAGCCTAATTTGTGAGCGGTACTGACAATTTCTAGCCAAGTGGCTGTGTCAATCTTCTCTGGACACAGTATCCGCCTTACTTCATCGTCTAATACTTCCGCTGCTGTTCCCGGCATTGAGCCAACACCAGCATCGCGCAAAGCACTAATCACCTCAGCATATTCAAGTCCGTCAAGTCTGGCGATAAATTGCACTTCTTGGGGAGAGAAAGCGTGTAAATGTATGTGGGGAAATTCCTGTTTAATGGTTTCTACGACTTTGAGATAATAGGGCAAAGATTTACCATTTATCAGTGCTTGTGGATTTAATCCCCCCTGCATACAGATTTCTGTCGCACCCCGTTGTACTGCATCTGTGGCTTTTTCCAAAATTTGCGCCGAATCTAACCAGTATGCATCGGCATCACCATCATCTCGACGGAATGCACAAAAACTACAGTGCTGCTCACAAATATTAGTAAAGTTAATATTACGGTTAATTATATAGGTGACAGTATCGCCTGCTTGTGTGTGGCGAAGTGTATCTGATGTAGTACGTATTGCTGCGATCGCCTCTGGCTCAGTTTGTTGTAACAATACCACTCCCTCTTCCGGGGATAAGTCGTATCCCATCAAAGCACGTTCTAGAATTGTTTCAAACGCAATTTTTGTCAGCATTACTTTCTTAATTTCTCGGTAAATCTTAATTTTATGAGCTTGTAAATAATAAAATTCTACTTAATTAATATATCAATTTCTCGAAAATACCACGCTTGAACATAAGTTTTATCTTGAAAGTTATTAAAAGAGCTTATCTTGTCCGATCGCACTACATTTTTCTAGTTTACATAATCCATTAAAAAAAATAGTTGCGGTTTAACCACAACTATTTTGATTGAGTAATCTATATCTTTGTATTAGCAGTAATCTTTAGTACAACTCTGATATTACTAATTTGTCCTTGCTTGTGGTTTTCGTCGATGTTGTATTAACAATCCAATCGCCATACCAATACCGACAAAGGCTGTAAAGTAGAATAAACCAATCAATCGGATGTAAATTGGTGGTGCGATCGCTTCAACTTCAACTTCCTGCGCTACCTTCACTGGTGTAAATTGACGGCTAGATCCTGGTAAAGGAGTTGCTTCCACTTCGATTTTGTGGGGTGAACCATCAAAAAACTGTTCAAGCCATGTTAACTTCCCTTGTTCGTCGGGAATACCTTTGTAGTCAAAGACTGTTAAATTGTGTTCTGTAGCGATCGCTTTTACTTGCAAAGCTACATCTGTAATAGGCTGTCCGGTTGCGGTATCTTTCACCTGTAACGCTAAATTCGCAAGTTTTCCGACAGTTGCGTTTTTATCTCCACCAAGGTTAATTTCTAATCCCTGAGATTTTTGAGATGATGGTGCGTTGGCGTAGCCCGTCGTAGACATCGTTTCAGTACTAGTTGAGTGATGTTCGCTGCCATGAGCTTCTGCAACTTCTGCACTAATATTGATAACTAATAGGGTTACTATAGCCACTACAGTTAATGCACTTAATAAAAGGCGGACTGACTGTGGTGCGATTTCTCCTTGTTGTAGTTCTTCTTGTCCACCGATAACCCAACCACCCAACAATCCAAGTGACAGTAAAATAGCTGCGATTACAACAAAATATTTATATTTGATTGGGTTTTCGTGAACATTGAGATTTAAAGTTTGTTCATAAGCAGTAAAAGTGTTTGCTACCAAGGGTGACACTTTAACTAACAGTTGGTAATTACCACGAATGGGTAACATCTGCTGTATTTCTAGCTTACCATCAGGTGCATTGGCATTCATTTGCAACAATTTTGTCCCCTCAACAATGGGAAAATCTGTTGTTAACCAAGGATTACGCGGCGGTGTCAGAATTTGTAAATTAATTTTGGCATTTGTTAAAGATTTACCCGCAGCATCAACAGCTTGTAAAGTCAAAGTAACAGGAGATTGCGGTTTTTCTGCCTCTGCTTCAAAGGGAAGAATACGTTCTAAAGGTGGGTTGATGGAAAGTAGCACTCTAGATGTAGGAATTTGGGAACTTCCCACAAAGGAATAAAGAACTGACAACACAATGCAAACAGTGCTGATAACTCCAAAAATTCGATATTTTTTCATACGAACCTACGGTAAATGTGAAGCTCATGTAATTTCTGCAAGTTAAACTTTCATAGCAGTGGATGAAAGTTACTCCAGATTATTATTACTAAGTAAAAAATTCCAGTTAAAGAATTAGTCAGAAATCAGACATCATCTTATACAAATTTAATATGAAGCTGCACTAAATGAGTAACTCTTTATTCTTGGCGTTCTTGACGTACTTGGTGAACCAGCGCTGTAGGTGGGTTTCCCGCCGTAAGCGACTGGTGAACCCGAAGGGCGGTTCGTTTAATATTCTGTGCATCTTTATACAGAATTGGTATCAAGTTAAGGTGATGTAGAGATGATAAACAAAGCATCTCTACAAAACCTAAAAGTTATTTCCCAGCAAAAACCTGGCGCGAAATTTGCACTATTTTAGCGTCGTAACTTTGTTATGTAATGTCGCAAAGCTTCATGCACCTAAAAATCTTGGGATTATGATAATTTAGTGACATGCAACGCCTAATGTGTGGTGACGCGCTGAGTGTGCTGTGTTATGAACCGCAGGATAGGTGGAGAACAAAACAGTCCAGATAACTAAAGAAGATAGCATCATATAAAGTGTTACCTGCACAGGTTTGGATAAGGTAATACCTGCGGTCTTCTGCAATAGTGAAATATGAGAAAAACTAGTCATTTTTGACCTCCTAATAATAAATTTCGGTAGTTCATCAATCAAAGGGCATAACGCCGCTTGATTGCAAAAAGATATACCATCAACTTTGTATTTGACAAGTGTGTATCAAATGTCTTGTGTAATTCGACTTTAGTGAATACTATACTATCCTTTGACATCGGCCGATCGCGATGCAGAAATCTACACATAAAGTCCATACAAATAACAAAAGAATGACACATGATTTTGAGTGACGGCATTTTCAGCGCTGCTAACACGAAGGTAACAGATAAAAATTAAAAATTAAAAGTTCTTACGTTGCCAAGCATTCAAAAATTCTTGAATAAAGGTAACTTATGTTATCTCTAAACCAATTCAATACACTAGAGATTAGCAATAGTTTTTTGCTTGTGTCCATATTCAAGGTGTTATTATACTCATTGTTTATACTGTAAGTATTGCTGAAGCAATAAGTATATCAGGAATATGTATGAAACAGCTAGTTTTGTGTGAAGGTTATTTATACATAACTAAGCGTATAACTACAGTTAAAATCACGAAAATATTGCGATAGTTTTTAGAGTTCGCTCTAGATTTAACAACTTAACTGGCAATTTAGAAGTACTGAAAAATTATTGACAATAATTATTAATTCCTCTAATATCTAAAAGCAATTGCAAATCTTTTGCAATTCTTTTTTAGCGGTAACTGTAACTAAAATGTCATGCCCAACAACTTCGCTCTAGGTAACGGAAAACCTTGGAGCCGCCGTCAATTGTTGAAGCTGGGCCTAGCAGGTGCTGGAATAACTGGTGCAGCTGGACTTTGGCAGATGCTAAATCTACAAAGTAAGTCAATCGTTAAAGTGCCACCATTCGATAGGTCAGCACCAGACGATGTTACTAACCCAATGAAGATGTTGAGAGATTTTGATTATGGGACGGTAAAGCAAGAAAATGGGCGGACTATCCGGGAATTTCAGTTAACTGCTGGTTCATCCATCATAAAACTCAATAGTGCTGTCTCTTACAACATCTGGGATTTAAACGGTCGCATACCAGGGCCAACGCTACGGGCAAAACAGGGCGATCGCATCCGGGTACTATTTCTCAACAACGCTGGACATTCTCACTCTTTGCATTTTCATGGCGTTCATCCAGCAGAAATGGATGGTGTTCGTCCAATCAGCAATGGTAATGCCACAATCTACGAATTTGATGCTGAACCCTATGGCGTTCATTTATACCACTGCCATATTGAACCAGTCACCCGCCACATTGCCAAGGGGCTATACGGAATGTTTATCATCGATCCACCTACTCCCCGTCCCCCGGCTGATGAAATCGTACTAGTGATGGGTGGGTATGACGTGAATGATGATAGCCATAATGATTATTACGCCTTCAATGGTCTGCCCCACTATTACATGCATCATCCCATTGGCATTTACAAAGATCAGTTGATTCGGCTGTATGTCCTCAACATCATTGAATACGATCCGGCAGTGACGTTTCATCTCCACGCCAACTTCTTTGATGTCTATCGCTCTGGCATGACTATGACTCCTAGCGAGAAAGCAGATGTGATTACGATGGGTGTCGCAGAAAGGCACATCTTAGAATTTGCTTTTCGTTACCCAGGTAAGTATATGTTCCATCCCCATCAAGATGCGATCGCAGAAAACGGTTGCATGGGTCAATTTGAAGTACTTGCTGAGAGTAACTCTCAAAATAATGTTAAACATTCCTGACAATATTCTTAGTAATTTGTAATTAATTTATTAAAATTTTAGCAAACTAGTTGATAAAAAATCTCATTATATGCAACAGTAAAATCTATGACAATCTGTCAAACAAACTACTTTCTAGTAATAGTTTGAAATGTTTCAATTAATACCTTTTAATTAGTGTGAGGAGCAAAAATGATAAAACTTCGTTATATATGTTTAGCAGCAGCAGCAGCGGTAATAGTTACCTTGAGTTCCTGTAGTAATACCCCAACCGCAGAAAATCCATCAGCACCAGTTGCTAGCACTCCCGCTACAGAGGCAGTAAGTAATAACAGTCATAGTGGTCACGGTAGTAAAGAAAAAATTAACATTAATAGTGCTATCTTGTCAGAATTAGATAAGTTTGAAGCCAAGCTAGGTATCCCGGCTTTATCAAACAAAATCCAGGCAAATCGTCCCTACGGTAGCCCAGAAGATTTAGTTACTAAAAAAGTAATTACTCAAGAACAGTTCGACCAAATTAAAGACCAGGTTGGCGTTCAGGAAGTAGTACTCACAGGTGAAGCAAAAGATGTTGATTATATGTCTAAATTAGGCTTGATGAAAGGGCATCTTTTGGTAGCCAAAGAACTGCTAGATCAGAATCAACCGAAACAGGCAGAACCTCATATTGGACATCCAGTTGAAGAGATTTACGTTGATGTAGAAGATCAACTTAATGAACGCAAAGTTAAAGAATTTAAGACAACTTTGGTAAGTTTGCAAGATTTAGTGAAATCTAGTCCAAAGGATAGCAAAGTTAAAACTAATTTTGCTTCTTCAGTGCAAGCAGTTGATGGAGCGATCGCAGCTTTGCCAGAAGCTCAACGCTCAAAACCAGGATTTACGCTACAGGTAATTAACGAACTACTAGATTCAGCCAACTCCGAATATGGCGCGGCGATCGCAAATGGTAAAGTAACCGCGCCAATTGAGTATCAAGACTCTCGTGGTTTTGTCTTTTACGCCAATGAATTATACAAAGGAATTTCTAGTCAAGTAGCTCAAGCAGATCCCGAAGCACACAAAGCGATCGATACTAGTTTCGCTGAACTCATAAAAGTTTGGCCCGCCGCCATCCCACCAGCAAAAGCAGTCAAAACACCTAATGATGTTACCAAACTGGTGAAAACCATTGAGGAAAACTCTCAAAAAGTGGTTGATAAATCAAATACCCAAGCACAGCGATAACACTTTAATTTAATGGAAAGTATAGGTTAAGGAGTTTAAAATAGTTAGGAGTTAAGAGTTATGAATTATGAGTTATGAGTTATGAATCCAAAACTACTAACTCCTAACTTTTAACTCCTAACTTCTAACTCCTAACTAATTACACTCCCTTCGTTACTTTAACTAACAACTGATGCAAGAACTTGACCATAAAAAGACTATTGACCTGCTGAACGCCATCATGGAATTTGAACTAGCAGGAGTAGTACGCTACACACATTATTCTTTGATGGTAACTGGCCCTAACCGGATTCCAATTGTGGCTTTTTTCAAAGCACAGGCAAGTGAATCTTTACTTCATGCCGAACAAGTGGGAGAAATTCTCACTGGTTTAGATGGGCATCCTTCGCTGAAAATTGCCCCAATGGAAGAAACCTACCAGCATAAAGTCAAGGATATCTTGGAAGAAAGTTTGTCCCATGAAAAAAAAGCATTGGATCTGTATAAAAAATTGCTCGAAACTGTCACCAATGCCAGCATTTACCTTGAAGAATTCGCTCGCGGTATGATTGGACAAGAAGAGATGCATAATCTCGAACTGAAAAAGATGCTACGCGATTTTGGTTAATAGTCATTAGTCATTAGACATCTGTGAAAAAAAATGTAGAGACGTAGCACTGCTACGTCTCTACAACAGTTCTGTATAAAGCATCATTAATTTCTGGAGATATCTATTGGTTATTGGCTAGAGACTAATGACAAAGGACAAAAGACAAAGGACAAAAGATGAATTTTAGTACTGCTCTACCTACTTTTGTAATAACACTTCGAGAAGGAGTGGAAGCTGCCCTTGTTGTTGGGATTGTGCTAGCTTTGCTAAAAAAAGCTAAACAATCCCGACTTAACTCTTGGGTATATGCTGGTGTTGGCGTTGGGATTGTCGTCAGTGCCTTAATAGGCGTGTTATTCAGTTGGATAATTCAAGTACTGGGAGCCGCGAATCCTCAATACACCACTGTCGTTGAGCCAGCGTTAGAGGGTGTGTTTAGTGTATTAGCGATCGCAATGCTCAGTTGGATGCTAATCTGGATGACTAAACAAGCCAGATTCATGAAAGCGACAGTTGAGGGAGCAGTAACAGAAGCGCTGACACAAAACTCAAATGCTGGCTGGGGTGTTTTTACTTTAATTTTAATTGCCGTTGTCCGCGAAGGCTTTGAAACTGTTCTCTTCGTTGCAGCTAATTTTCAACAGGGATTAATGCCAGCGTTGGGCGCTATTGCTGGTTTAGTAGCTGCATCTGCCATTGGAGTGCTGCTATTTAAATGGGGTGTCAAAATTAACATCCGCCAGTTTTTCCAGGTAATGGGCATTTTATTAGTGTTGATTGTCGCTGGGTTGGTAGTTTCAGCCTTGAAACACTTTGACGAAGCAGTAGCTAACCTTGCCCTTAGCAGTCGTGCCACAGAAAGCCTTTGTTTCTATTACGAACGTTTTACAAAAGTCCACTCCTGTATTTTGGGGCCTATGGTTTCCAATACTTCCACAACCTTACCTGACGAACAGTTTCCTGGGATTATTCTCAAATCTTTATTTGGCTATAGAGACAATCTCTATCTTGTACAAGCAGTGGGATACGTGGGATTTTTACTCACCATTGGAGGATTGTATTTCCGCAGCCTTGGCGGTGCTTCTCCTGAAGGTAGAAAAAATATCCGTTTTGCTCAAAAACCAATTAGTTCTGCAAAAGATTAAAAGTCAACTTAACGTGCCTTGTTCCCAGTCTCAGACTGGGAATCCCTATTGGGAGGCTCCGCCTCCCCTTGATATTTATTTATCAAAATTTATTCAACTCACCTACTTAAGTGCCCTGTGCTGTAAACAACGCTTGCTTAAGCTGCTGACAAGCCTTTTCAATTGCATCTATACTACCTGGATTCACCAAACCAAAATAATCAAACACATAGACTCGGTTATTTTTAGTTGCTCGCAGTTGCTGCCAAAAAGCTTCCTTTTTCAACGAATCTAAAAGCGCCGCTTCCGAATTTCCTTGTGGAGGATTAACTAAAATTATCACTTCTGGATTTGCTTCTAAAACTTTCTCCGCCGAAAGTGTCACATAGCCACCAACTGGACTTTTACCTTGTAAATCTGCTGCTATATTTTTCGCCTGAAACTTCGCCAGCAAATCCCCTGCCCAACTATTTTTGTTTGGCGCTAAAATTGGTTGACGACTGACCAGTGCTAGAGTAGAAGGACTCTGAGTTGGCTTATTTGGCAAGAAAGTTTTATAACGATTTAACAAAGGCTGAGGATCGGCATTAATTGACTGAGCCAGTTTTTTAGTAAGTTCTTGTAGAGATTCCCAGCTATTCACCTTAGTAAGCAAAGTTTGAATACCTAGCTGCTGAAGTTTTTGAATTGGAATGTTAGAAAAACCTTCAGCACCAATAACTAAATCTGGTTTGAGTGCTACTACTTTCTCTAAATTTGGCGGACTTTGACCTTCGCTAACGCGAGGAATATCCTTGAATCTTGAGTCATTTTTAAATAATTTACTACCAGTGATTCCAACAATTTTTGTTTCATCGAGTCGAGAGATAATATCAGCAGAAAGAGAAGAAAGAGCAACCACTCTTTTTGCCGATCCTTTTGGTAATTGCTGAGAGTTCGTGTTAGTCGCCTCAGTGGTATTTTCCACTTGGGTTTGTGGTTGCTGAGTATTTGCAGTGGTGCAAGCAACTAAAACTATACTCAACAAAATTGCTAAAGCAGATAAGAGCCAACGGCGATGCATATTAAAATTCCTTCTGGGGTAAGAATAGTATAAGATTGATATCGAGTCAGGCTGTAGTAACTACTAACACAGATATACGCCTATCCCAATGTAATAGTCCTAATCCCCAGTTAAACTTACTTTGTCTCCATCCAATTGTCACCGACACGCGCATCCACCAACAACGGCACACTCAACTGCACTGCATTTTCCATCACCGACTTAATTTGCAGTTGTAATTCTTCCCACTCATTAGGGGGGATTTCAAACACTAATTCATCGTGAACTTGCAACAATAAACGCGCCTGATAGTTCTTCAAAACCTCATGTAATCTCACCATTGCAATTTTGATAATATCAGCGTTAGAACCTTGAATTGGTGCATTAGCCGCGGAGCGTAACAAACCTGCATCAAAAGCACCCAAATTCTTCAATTTACTCAGATCGATATCTTCTGGGTTACTGCCTTTTAATTTGCGTAAACTGTTATTAGTAAATTCAAAATAACGACGACGACCGAAAATAGTTTCTACATAACCAAGAGCGATCGCTTCTTTTTTCACTCGCTCCAAATATGCAAATACTTTCGGATATCGTTCATTAAACCGCTTAATGAACTCGTTGGCAATGGTCTTATCTATCCCAGTTGAGCGCGAAAATCTGAGAGAACCCATTCCATAAATCACGCCAAAATTGATAGTTTTGGCTAACCTTCGTTCATCTGGTGTTACATCTTCTTTTTCAAACACTAACCGCGCCGTAACAGTGTGAACATCTTTATTTTGCTGATATGCTTCCACTAATATCGGCTCTTGACTCAAATGAGCCAAAATCCGCAACTCAATTTGTGAATAATCAGCCGCTACCATTAACCAGCCTGGTTCCGGTAAAAATGCCTTACGAATTTGGCGACTAAAAGTCGTACCGATAGGAATATTTTGCAAATTCGGATTAGAAGAAGACAGACGGCCAGTATCTGTCACAGTCTGATTAAAATCTGTGTGCAATCGCTGCGTGTCTGAACGTACTAGCTTGGGAATAGCTTTCACATAGGTAGAATAAAGTTTGTGCAAGGTACGATATTCTAGGAGGGCATCGATAAAGGGGTGATCTCCTTGCATATTTTCTAGTATGTCAGCAGCGGTAGAGTAATAACCCTTACTAGATGTTTTGCGGGACTTTTTGCTATTTAGCCCAAGTATGTCAAATAGTAATTCACTTAACTGTTCAGGTGAGTTTAAATTGACGATATCACTTGGTAAGACATCAGTAATTCTCTGCTTAATATCAAGCAAATCTATTTTTGGCAATTCTTTGAGTATTTTTTGGAAATAGGCTTTTAAGATTGGACTAGGTAAAGTATCGTATTTTTTTTGTTTAATAGATACTAAATCAGGTTGATTTTGATCCCATATAGTTTCAAAATAGCCTTTTAACTCAGAAGCAGGTATAGAACCATAGGCTATTTGCTCAATCTGTGCTAAATCATTTTCTAACTGAACCGAAAATTTGTGCAGATAAGGTAAATCAATACGAACGCCTGTGTATTCCATTTCGGCTAAAACTGCTTCTAGTGGCTGTTCCACTTCCACTAATAGTTTAGACAAAGTTGGAAATTGATCCAGTTCTTCACGCAATTTCGACACTAAACCAAAAGTAGAATAAGCATCCATACCGCAGTAATCTGCTACCGCAGGAATATCTATATCAGCGATGGTTTTACCTGTAGGAACTAAATCTGAGTAACTTTTGGCCGTCAATCCCAAATATTTATTTGCCAAATCCATTAAATTATGGCTAGAAGCTGGATTTAGAATGTAACTTGCCAACATGGGATCAAAGACGACTCCCGCCAAATTAATTCCTTGACATCTGAGAACTAAGCGGTCAAATTTGGCATTTTGTAAAGCTTTGGGATAATCGACACTTTCGAGAATTGGGCGTAATGCTTCTAGCACAAAATCTTTATGCAAATTTTCCCCAGTTTTGTGCCCCACAGGAATATAGGCTACTTCATCTGGTTGCATTCCCCAACAGCAACCGATACCTACTAACTCAGCGTCTCTTGGTTCTAAATCAGTGGTTTCAGTGTCCCAAGCAACCGGTGTTTCTGGATTAGTGAATTTTTGCAAAAGTTTCACTAACTCAGTTAATTTTGCTTCGGTATTAATGATGCGTGGTGTAATTGGAGAAGTAGATTGTTGTGGAACTGCGGCTGTATCACTGGCACTGAAAAACCACAAATCATTATCTTCATCAGCGCTGAATTCTAAGTTATTAGAGTTGGGATTATTTGCGTCTGTTTTGGTTTCTTGATTTTCTTCAATTTTCCCACCAAAACGTTGCTGAAGGTCGTTGATCCTGCCTAAAAAAGACTTAAATTCTAATTTTTCTAAAATTGGTGATAAGACGCTTGTATCAAACCCTTTTAATTTGCATTCTTCTAAATCAAATTCTATAGGAACATCTAAAACGATGGTTGCCAAATAGCGAGACTTCTCGGCATCTTCTTTACCGACTGCAAGTTTTTTCTGAGTTGCGCCTTTAATTTCATCTAACGCAGCATAAACATTCTCAAGTGAACCATAGGTATTCAGCAGCTGCACTGCTGTTTTTTCCCCAATTCCCTTGACACCAGGAATATTATCCGATTTATCACCACAAAGAGCTTTGAAATCAACAATTTGTGAAGGTAAAACGCCCATCTTCTCTTTGACTTGTTCTGCTTCAAATTCCGTGATGCTATTTGTAGAGCGCTTTAGGGCATCTGGACTAAAATTTAGAACAGTGATTTCTTTCTCAGAGTCGATTAGTTGAAATAAATCGCGATCGCCAGTCAGAATCTTCACTTTATACCCAGCAGCAGTTACTCGTTGTGCTAAGGTTCCCAAAACATCATCAGCCTCAAAACCAGGGGCAGTGAAAAAGGGTAGATTGAAGCCATTCAGCAACTCATGCAGGTTTTCTAAGTCGGGAATGAAGTCTTCTGGCGTTTCTGGGCGATCGGCTTTATAAGTCTCGTCTGCTTCGTGGCGAAAAGTTGCCTCAGCCAAATCAAAAGCGATCGCCATTGCTTGAGGCTGTTGTGTTGCCATTACCTCCAACAGGCACTTCACAAAACCAAAACATATACTCGTAGGAATCCCTGCTTTAGTACGCAGTCCTCCATCTCGCCCTTTGGCGAAAGCAAAGTATGAACGATAAGCCAGCGAGTGCCCATCTACGAGGATGAACGTGGGGCGTGTTGCAGTTGCAGAAGTGAAAGTTTCAGACATAGCCCTATTTTAGCCAGAAGCTTTGTCACATAGTTAGCAATTTCAGATGCTTGTTCTGCTTGGCTTTGGTGACAATAGCCCAGTTTTTGCGTACCAATTGCTCTTGAGTATGATTTTAGACAAATTTATATTTACGCATTTGCAACTTTAGTACGGAAGGCAAGTAGAACCAACTTTTGGCAGAGATACCAGCTCAATTAAGTACGTGAGTATAAGCATAGTAACCGGATAGTAACTCAATCCTCAACTTATCACCAGAAGCCGGGAATCTATCTCCTGAGCGTTTTATGTTTAATTAGGTTGACCTAGCTTACATCTCAGGAACCAACAAAAACTAGCTTAATATTTCGACATAATATTACTACCATCAAAACCTCTTGCCTTAATAAAACTTTATATGTACCAATCAAAAAGTCTATTTATCGAAGGAATTTGAACATAATAACTTTACATAAAGTTACGTGTATTTATCAAGACTACAAGCAAAGTTTCAGAGTTAGAAATAGGTTAGTAATCCCGTAATGATTCGTTTCAGAAAAGCATATTCTATCCATGACAACAAAACTATTCAACACTCTAGCTGCTGCCACAACCTTGGCAGGAATTGTTGCAACATCTGGAGCAGCTAATGCAGCTTCTCTCTCCTACGCTAGTTCCACTAATTACGATTTCACAAATATCATTGATGCACCTCTGAGCGTCCAAAAATTTAACTCATCTCTGGGTACACTCAAGGGTGTAACGATAAGTTTTACTGGCGACATACTTGGAAATGCAGGTTTTGAAAACAGGAGTCCAACCCCGACTCAGGTGACAGTAAATCTTGCTAGTCAACTCAGCTTAAAACTAAATAATCAGTCTCTGTTTGCGCTCAATCCACAAGATATATCGAGTTATCAAGCTGCTAAATATGATGGTACTACTGATTATAGTGGCACCTCTGGAAAGACTATTTCTAACTTAACTGCCACACAATCTGCAACTCAGTCTTTCACCAATACCCAATTCTTGCAGTCTTTCACTGGTAATGGCGACATAGACTTTTTGTTCTCAGCTTTAGCCAATTCAGTAGTTACGGGTTCGGGCAACATGAGATCCTATATTGATACTTATGCCAAAGCAGGTATCAAAGTAACTTATGACTACGATGAAGTGAAATCAGTACCTGAATCCTCTGCCACACTTGGAATTGGTTTAATTGCTGGGCTTTGTCTATTGTCACAACGCAAAAAAAGCTGGATCAAGGTATCCAATTCATAGACTTTCTTGAATATGTAGGTTTTTCCCATTTTATCTATCGATCAGGCTATCTAATTTAAATAAAAAAACCCGATTATCGAAAAAATCGGGTTTTTTATTGCGCTATTAGCCATAGTTTTTAAACCTTTTTAAATAAATCCAAAATCCTCAAAGCAAGTGTATTGCTCGCTGGGGTCAATCTAAAATCTAAAATTGTGTAAGTCAACATCCTCACGGTAAGGAAATTAGATTGACTAGAGATGCCAATTTTTTCTACTACTCCCCACTGGTCACTAGAGCCTGTTAACCTCTTACTGGAACTTAAAATCTAGGAAATCATGCAGAAAGCATCTACTGACAATCAGGCTGCTGCAAAAGACATTAAGCTACTAGTTTTGGATATAGATGGCACGATCGCAGGACACTCTAATACCATTAGCGAACCTGTAAAGCAAACAATCTTTGCAGCGCAAGCACGAGGAATTCAAGTGGCGATCGCTACAGGTAGAATGTATCGTTCAGCCTTGCGCTTCCACCAAGATATCGGCTCTACGCTACCATTAATGGCCTATCAAGGAGCCTGGATTCAAGACCCAATCACCCAAAAAATTCATCGCCATTGGGTTGTTTCCAGAGAAATCGCCCACCAGTTACTCGACTATTTTGAAAAGCCTGAGTTGCGATCGCTTCTATCTGTTCACTTTTACATCAACGATCAACTATACGTCCGTGAGTTAACCAGAGAAACCAAAATTTATGCAGAACGTTCTGATATTATTGCGATTCCTGTAGGTGATTTGCGTCAAGCCTTAACGAATGAACCGACAAAAATTCTTGCTTTATCTGATGACACTGACCTAATCGATAAGTTATTGGGAAATTTGCGCCGCCAATACACACCCGCTGAACTTTATATGACAACCTCTGTTGCTACCTTTTTTGAAGCAACTAACGCCTCTGTAAATAAGGGGACTGCTATACGTTACCTAGCCGAAGAATTGCTGGGATTACAGTTAGCCAACGTTATGGCGATTGGCGATAACTTTAATGATGTGGAAATGCTGGAGTATGCCGGACTTGGTGTAGCTATGGGCAACGCACCAGCAGGAGTGCAAGCGATCGCTAAGTGGGTAGCTCCTAGCGTAGAAGAAGATGGGGCAGCAGTAGCAATTGAAAAGTTTTTGCTGTAGTGAGGGCACTTTTTAAAATCTAACCCATACAAATCAGAAAGGACACCGACGACTGGCCGTGTTTCGTCTCGGTGCCCTAGCTGGTTCGCTCCTCACACACCTGCTAATGTATCCGAGGTGGTGCATTGAGTCAATAGCTATATAAAAAGTTTTTATTTTTGCCTAAGCGACATTACCGATTTATAGCTCCAAAGGCGCAAAAACCCCCAGATTTTCCTCTAGGACAAATTTTAATACTGACTGAGTAGCCATGAGCAATCCGAGTCTAGCTTGGGCCCGCTCTGGTGACGTAATTTTCACCTCACCCCAAATCCGGCAATTAGACCAAAACTTTTCAAAAGCTTGGCTCAAATTCAGCGCTACTTTTTCCCATTTCACAGAACCGCTAACATCAGGGCATTCTATGTTGTCTACCACTTGTATTAATTCGCCAATTAGACGACGCTCATCTGGGTGATTGAGTTGTAGTGTTCCGTCGCAATTAAGCCAAGGTAGTGGGTTAGGAGAGATAACATCCCAAAAAGCTGGACTAGTATTTGGAACTGGTTCTCTAAGTTTAATCAACCCCTCTCGATGAGCCAGCAGCACCAACGAACAGCAGCGTGCATGAGCATATTCAACAGCAAACAATGAATTAAGCATTGGGGATTGGCCATCAATTGTCTCCTCTGCTCTCCCTAAACTCCCCACTACGAGACTTTGTAACCAAGTCGCTAAGGTTGAGTGAGTTAATTCAAAATTTATCCAACCAGGGGGAACTATTTGGATGCTAAAAACGCCATCACAAGTCCCTGATAAATCTGAAGCGATCGCACTAGCAAGCTCCATCGCTTTTCGATTCTGAGATTTTGATAGTCGCAGAGACACACTTGAGGTATAGAAAACTCTATTGTCATCTCTACCTTTATATAGAGGAATTTTTTCCCCTTTTGTGCATATATTTTCTGGATTATAAGTATCAATGCTTATCGATTTTATTAGATAACTATATAATAGCTGTTTGATTGACGTATACTTGCTAACTGGTAATTTAGAATGCACGTAATATTATTTAAATAGTCATGTAAGATATATTTGTTACATTTCTGTCATCTGTCTTGCGGTATAAATTTAATTTAGATGAAGAAAAATGAGAAGAGGATAAAATTTGATGAATAATCGATGAATAGTAAGTAAACTTTACTACCACCATTGTACAGTAGGAAGTATAACAAAAGAGTAGAGAGTAATTTGCTTTCTATTCTTTGGATTGGCTGGCGCTGTTAGGCGTTAAGCCTGCCTCGTCAACACAAAGACACTCCTTGCACCCTTTTATTTACGTCTTTGTCTTCAGCCGAACGCTCTTTGTTACCTATGCAATCTCCATCCTCCTTTTCTGAGGCATCACGGCCTTTTTTGACTTGGCAACGCATTCTTGACTGGGCTCAAGAACACTATCGCTGCCGCACCTTTAGCAAAGATGAGCGCATTCCAGCCCGGCCTGGATTGCTGTATTTGGTGCAAAGGGGTGCGATCCGCATGGTAGGAACCGCCCAAGTTAGTGCGACTGCTAGTCAGCTAACGTCTCGACGAATCAACAGAACTCCAGAAGAAGCGTTCTTGGGTTTTGTAGGAGCGGGACAGCCATTTGAAATTGTTGCCCAATCACCATTCACACTCCAGGCTTACGCCCATGTGGATCAAACTGCGGTGCTGTGGATGTACTGGCACGATTTAGACAATTGGCCTCACTTCCGTCGCGAAGTTATGGATGCCTTTAGGTATCAGCACCAGCGTAAGCTGCTGTGGTTGAGTGCCTTGGGACAACGCCGCACAATTGACCGACTTTTAGGATTTCTCACATTGTTAATTGAGGAATATGGAGAGCCAGCAATGAGCGACACCGATCCTGATGTGATTCGCGGTTATTGTCTGCCCTTTCCCCTCACTCATGCCCAAATTGGTAGCGCGATTGGTTCCACTCGTGTCACCGTCACCCGCTTGATGGGTAAGCTGCGTCAACGTGGTTTAATCTTGACTCAAGGGGATAATCTCATTTGCTTGCCAGCAGAGTCGATTAATAGAGCTGGTTAAGGTACAGTTCAGAGCGGCGATTTCCGCCACTCTGTCTTGAGTGCGATGGGCTACGCCCCGCCACAGGCGATCGCAGGTGTCAGCGAATTTTGACAAATCCCGCTTGGGTAATCAGTTGCTGTCCCTGCTCAGTCAGCAGTAAGTTGGCGTAAGCGACACCTGCTTGCTGCTCATTCTGACCATTCTGTTTGACCACCACAAACAGATTGCGGGTAATCGGGTATTTTCCTGATTGGAAGGACTCAATGTTCAACTTGTTCCGTTTACCAGGACATTCAGACGGGAGGACAGAAGGTTCTTGGTATGGAGCAATGTATTGTCCTTGTGTGCGCCCCAACGGCAAGGCCTTGATTGAGCATTGAGGAATCACCTCTGGGGCAGAAGCGTAATAGATGCTACCAGGACTATCAGCCAATTTTTGCAAGGCTTGGGTGGTTGTGGAGATAAATTCTACATTGGAGCTGAAAGCTTGACCACCCAAGATGTCTTGGACAAAAAGTTCGACAGTACCGCCATCAGCAATGCGGCGGGAATAGGGCTTGATCGGGATATTGGGGCCGCCCACCTGGCTCCAATTATTGATTTTGCCTGTGTAAATTGACTTTAACTGTTCTACTGTTAGTCCTGGAATATTCAGGTTGGGGTTAACTGCAACCGCTAAACCATCAATTGCCACAGGAATTTGTTTCAAACTGAACCCACGCTGTTGGGCACGGCTTAATTCCTGATCTAGAACTGGTCGGGAGGACTGGGCAAAAGCTAGTTGACCGTCTATCAAGGACTGAATGCCAGTACCAGAACCAGGCGATGCATTGCTGGGTTCTACATAGCGCAGCCGTAACTCTGGCCGTGCGGCTTGAATTGCTGGATCGACTACTAGTCGAATCGGTGCCCAAGATGTACTGCCTCCGTAATTAAATAATCCTGTAGGAACATCCTTTACTGAAGTGAAAGTATTACCAGTGGGTTGTTCTGAGACAGTTTGGGGCGTTTTGGTGTTACCAGAATTAATTGTATTTAGATCGACACCAGATTTTCTAGTAAACCACCAAAAACCGCCAGCTATTAGCCCGACGGTAATGAAGATAGATAATACAAGAATGGTTGTTTCATTTTTTTGAGACATAGTATAATTACCCGTGCGTCCATTCAATATAAGTGCCTGACTTGACAAGTGCTTGCTACTTGAGATTGTATTTGGAGGACGGGGATTTTGTTAGCAAATCCTAACTTCTGGGTAATTTAGAAGTCAAGGTATAATAAATTTCATTTGGATTATTCGTCTCTTATCTCAAGGTTTGAGTGGTGGTAAGAATAAATTGACAGTAAGATTTTTCCCCATAAAGCTCAATTTCCCATCTTGAGAGGTTTTCCAGGTTAAGTATTGGTTAATTTTTAATTTTTTATTGCTGATTAACGCACTGGTTCAAAGTCATAACCAGTGCGGGAGCGAGAACCAGGAACAATTTTTACAAGTTGAACTGGCGCATTGCGATCGCCTGATGCTAAAAACCGAATTGTACCAGAAGCACCACTGCTAGAAAAGTCAGAGGACGTTAATGCTTGTTGGACTCCATCTCGTGTAGGATTACGTTCTAATGCCGCAATTAGAGCTACAGTGGCATCATAACTAAGGGCGCTTCGCCAACTCACATCACCGCCCCATAACTGCCGCGATTTCTGGGGAAAATCTAACTTAGGATCGCTATCAATATGCCAGGGAACTGCTACTACCATCCCCACAGCTTGTTCTCTGCCAATTTCCAAAGTTTTAGCAGTGTAAACATCATCTCCTGCCAACAAAGTTAACTTTTTTTGATTAATTTGAATTACTTGCAGCGCTTTATCGAGAGTTTCAGTGTTAGCAGCTAACATCAAAACTTCTGCACCTTGTTTAGTTGCTTGTTCTAGACTTTTAGCTGCACTAAAATCCGCCTTGGATAAGTCAAATTCGCTGGCTACCTGTCCACCCTCTAGGGAAACTGATGAAACAAACTCCGACTTTAAAGACTGGCTATAGTTACTCTGAGAATTAAAGAAAACCACTGCATTTTTTTTCTGCAAGGTTCTCACCATGTAGTTGGCTAAACTTCTCGCAGCCATAAAATCACTGGGAACTGTGCGAAAAACGTAGCGGCTAAAGTTAGAAATTTTGACAGACGTACTAGTGGGAGATATGGCTACAAGTTGTCCAGAAGTATAGATAGTACCTGCGGCTAAGGTGGAATCGCTAGTATTCGGCCCGACTACACCCAATACTTCGGAATTGCTGACTAGGTTGGAGGCGATTTGCTTGGCTATTTCTGGATTGTCGTCATCACTAGCTATCCCTACCCTTAAAGGTACTTCCTTGATTCCTCCAGAGCTATTAACTTGATTTTGAGCTTGAGCTATCCCACGTAAAATTTCTAAAGAAGTATTGGGGTCAGTGCCAAATGGTACAGAAGCCACGATGGTATAGCTTTTGGAAGAACCGATTCGGGCATTATTAAGAAAAATTAACGTTTCTGGATCGTTACGGTTGAGTTTTAGAGCAGCTGTGAAATTGGCGATCGCTTTATCATAACTTTTAGCTGCGATCGCCTCTATTCCTTCTTTTTTTACTGGAGAAATATCACCTGGAGTAAAAGATTTTTCCCCAAAACTAATACGGTCTTGCAAGGATGAATTGTTGCCTGGTTGTTGATTTTGAATGTTGGTATTACCAATTCTGACCCCATTGTTAGTAAACCACCAAAAACCACCGCCAACAATGCCAACTGTCAGCAGCAGGGCCAAAGCTAAAATTGTGGTTTCATTCTTTTGTGACATGAACAAGTTTAAATAAAGTAAAAATATTTATATATTTGATTATTTGGCTAAATATAACCATTTTGCTCATTTAATTCTAACGAATCCAGCTTTTTCGATCAGTTCTTGACCTTGAGGTGTCAGCAGCCAATTTGCATAAGCTTCGCCAGCTTGCTGATCTGTTTGACCATTCTGTTTAACGATTACAAATAAATTGCGGGTAATTGCATAGTCTCCACTACGAAATGCTTGACTATTCAACTGGTTACGTTTGCTGGGACATTCAGATGGAGATACAACAGGTTGTTGGTAAGGAGGCACAAATTGACCGCTGATTCGCCCTAATGGTAGCGACTTAATAGTACATTGTGGTACAACCTCTGGGGCAGAAGCATAATAAATTGCGCCACTATTCGCGGCTACTTTTCGTACTGCTTCTGTGGTTGTGCCAACATAACTAACGTTAGTACCAAAATTTTCTTTATTTAAAACATTTTCGATAAAGAATTCTACTGTACCGCCAGCTTCTTTGTTGCGAGAATAGATTTTAATTGGTAAATTTGGCCCACCCACTTGTTGCCAATTAGTAAGCTTGCCAGTGTAGATGTCTTTAAGTTGGGCGACGGTTAAACCAGGGATATTGAGATTGTAGTTAACCGCGATCGCAATACCATCAATCGCCACAGGAATTTCTTTCAAACTAAATTCTTTTTGTTTAGCTTCGGTATTTTCTTCAGCTTTAACTGAGCGGGAAGATTGAGAAAAAGCTAATTGATTATCTATCAACATCCTAATACCAGTTCCAGATCCTGCTTGACCTGAAGCAGGTTGAGTATAGCGTAAAGTAAATTGAGGACAAAGGCTTGCTAGTACGGAGTCTACGTCTTTACGGATGGGTGCCCAGGTTGTACTACCACCATAGTTGAATGTTCCTTTTGGAAGGTTTGGGACGTTACATCTGTTGTTGACAAACTGGTTTATGGGATTACCTGTGTTACCATTCTCAGAAGTTTTAGGAACAGTTCCAGTTAATTGCGCCCACCGTTCCATAAGAAACCATAGACCACCAAAGATTAAACCAATAGTGGTGACAACGGCTAAAAAAAGACTAAGTGTTTCGTTTTTCTGAGACATTTATGTCGCTGTTAGCACCAGAAGTTTTTTAAAGTAAGAGAGATAATAATTTATAAATAAGTCGAAATACAGCTGTTAATGAAATAGCTACTAACCCTGCTCCAACTGCTAAAATCACCACTGACGGAAGGTCAAGTCCTCCCCGTAAAAAGGGAATAAAAAAAATAATTGCAAAAGTAATTATGGGAATAATTAATAAATCGAACTTTTCAATCCACCGCCTGGTTTGAGCAAAAATTAGTATACCTAAAATCAGGGCGGAAGTAGTCAAAGTAACTATTGGTGATTTTACTAGACTGAAGAGGGCGATCGCGATCAATGCACCCTGAAATCCACTAAATGCCGCCCCACCCAATAATTCCAATGTCGAAAACGCTGGTTGAGTTGGTGGACGACGGGGAACAACAGGGCTAGAACCTTGGGGTGGTTGTGGCGGGAGGGTTACAGAGGGCGAATTAAGTTGTGTAGCGGCTTGAGCCGCCTGTGAGTTAAGTGCGCGTAGAACCTCCTGAGCTGACTGGAAGCGCTGATTAGCCGCAGGTAGCAGCATCTTGTCTAAAATGTCAGCAAGGTGAGGGTTGACAGTCACTTGCGTTGGCGAAGCCTGCACTACGTGCATTCGCCATTTCCACTGGTTACTGTAAGCATCAAATAGTTGAATTGCTTCCTTATTTGTTAACAAGGTAATCAGAGTTACAGCTAAAGCGTATAAATCTGTAGATGGAAATACTTGGCCCCCAGCCATCTGTTCAGGCGGTGCAAATCCCATAGAATAAATTCCTGTGGAAGAAGCAGCAGAACCAAGTGCAGCATTGGTTACTTGCTTGACTGCGCCAAAGTCTAGTAAGAAAAGTTTACCATCACGACGACGCATAATGTTTGAAGGTTTGATATCTCTGTGGATAATGCCTCTGTCATGGACAAACTCTAGTACCCTCAAAATTCCTTGTAATACTTCTAATACTTGTTGTTCAGAAAATTTGCCTTGTTGAGCTAATTCTTCTTCTAGGGTTTGCCCATCAATGTATTCTTGCACCAAGTAGAAAAATTGGTCTTGCTCTCCTGGTTGCAAACTATTAACTATCACTGGAAAGAAGGCAAACAAGTCAGGAATTTGCTCGTGATCGTTACCAAGTTGTGCTAAAACTTCTGCCTCTCTCTCAAACATCAACTGTGCTTGTTGCAGTTGATTTAAGGTTAAATTTCCTGCTGGTTGAAACTGCTTAACCACGCATTGACGCATTCCCGGTATTCGGCGATCGCGTGCCAAAAATGCTGCTCCAAACCCGCCTCTTCCCAGCAGTTTACTTGGCACATATCGACCATCTAGCATCAATGGCATACCACAGGTAGTGCAATACTTTTGCTGGGTTGTTTTTAGTGTCGTAACATCATCTAAATCGACAAAATAGTTTTGTGGGCGTGGACAACGCGGACGAGTGCAGTAAACTTCCATTTTCGTGATTAGTCAAAATAATTCGTAATTGATAATACTCGCCTTCTCTACGAGATGCTACGTGAATGGCAAGAAGCAAGCTACGTAATTCGTAATTAGTTCAGGTTACAGAGAAACTAAATTTGTTAATGGGGAACACGAAACTTTTTTCCTGATGTCAAACCTTTGGTTTACCTACAGCACCCTGCACGAACACAATGGGTTCATAATTACGAATTAAGTTAGCGACAGAGGAGCGTGATTACGAATTATTTGGTCATTTACAAAAAACGAAGGACAAATGACAAGGGACTAATAACCTGATTTTAGTCTTCGCCAGATGACGTGGGTGTTGCTACCTCCAATGTAGTTAACACTAGACTTTTTTGTGTCAATTTTAACACATCTTGATTCCATCCTGGGTTAGCAAACTGGGGCAAAATTTCTTGACTAAAGGCTTCTGCGGCCTTGGATCTATAGCGATTGGGATTACAAATCAGCCACAGCGTCCGTTTGACGACAACGCCTTCAATGGGAGTACGGTGCAAAACGCCCATTTGTAACTCTTTAGCGATCGCACTAGTTGAAACAAAGGCAGCCCCTAAACCAGACTGCACAGCATTTTTAATCGCTTCAATGGAATTCAACTCCATTTCAACTTTAAAACGTCTGGTATCAATCTCGCAGCGTCCTAGCACTTGGTCTATTACTTTGCGGATAGTCGATTGGGAATCTAGGGCAATGAATTGTAATTTATATAGGTCTTCTTTCTGGATTTTTTCAAGTTTGGTAAAAGGATGAAAAACAGGTAAAATCAGCGCTAGCTCGTCCTCAGCGTAAGGAATAACTTCTAAAGATTCTGACAGTTCGCCGGGAATTTCACCACCGATAATTGCCAGATCGACTTGTCCGTTAGCGACACTCCAAGCAGTCCGCCGGGTAGAGTGGACGTGTAATTGCACTGCCACATCTGGATATTTTTGTCGGAACATACCGATCATTCTGGGCAAAAGATAAGTGCCGGTGGTTTGAGAAGCACCGACAATCAAAGTACCACCTTGGAGATTTTGTAAATCCTCGATCGCGCGGCAAGTTTCTTGACAGAGACTGAGGATTTTTTCACCGTAGTTTAAGAGTAGATGCCCGGCTTCGGTTAATTGGGCGCGTCGTCCTCCGCGATCGAATAAGGGGACATCGAGCTGCCGTTCGAGATTTTGGACTTGCAAACTAACAGCGGGCTGGGAAACGTAAAGACTATCAGCGGCACGCTTGAAGCTTCCTTCTTGAGCGATCGCTTTCAGGATACGTAACTGATCTAAAGTGAAAGGAAGGTCAGACATAAGGCTCAACCCACAAACTTTTAAAGGAGCAGATGCACGTAATAAATCCGGTTTGGCAGCAATCAGCCGGACATGATTTGTTGCATATTAAACTTGAAGGCTTGACTCGAAAAAGACAGTAGCACAACATCTTGACTAAAGTCCCCTTTTGAATACTTTGTGGTATTGGTTGTACTGAATTCAGTTTTCTTTAAATTACTTCACCTGTGTATATGCTGCTGATTTCTTGGTTGACACCCAGTCATTTTGTCATACTGGGGTTACAAATAGTTTTTGCGATCGCTCACAGTGGAGGCGCTGCTTTACGCCCTTGGGCAGAAAAATATATTGGCCCAAGGTTTTATCGCATTCTCTTTGCATTAGTCAGCCTACCGTTGGCTGTGATATTAATTATTTACTTTTTTGGGCACCGTTATGATGGTTTGCAAATTTGGCAGGTACAAGGGGTGCCAGGAGTCCGAGAATTTGTTTGGCTGCTATCAGCAATCTCGTTCTTGTTTTTATATCCTGCTACCTTCAATCTACTAGAAATTGCTGCTATTCAAAAGCCCCAAGTTCATCTCTACGAAACAGGAATTATTCGGATTACCCGTCATCCCCAGATGGTGGGACAAATAATTTGGTGTGTTGCCCACACTCTCTGGCTGGGTACTACCTTTACCCTTGTGACTTCCATTGGATTGATATTGCATCACTTGTTTGGGGTTTGGCACGGGGATCGCCGCTTGAGCGATCGTTATGGGGAAGCTTTTGAAATTGCTAAACAGCGGACTTCAATTATTCCCTTTAAAGCAATTATTGACGGGCGTCAATCTCTCAAATGGCAGGAATTTCTCCGCCCTGCTTATTTGGGAGTTGCCATTTTTATAGCTTTGCTTTGGTGGTCGCACCCTCTGTTACTGGAAGCAACTAGTAGGATAGGATGGTAACTTTAGACGATCCCCAGTGTCAGCAGAAAATCCGAAATAGATGGAAATTTCAGCTTATCAATTGCCCCAAATCAATGTAGGATAAATTCAAACATATATTCAGTGGAGGGTGCGTTCAGCCAGCTTGAGATTTTATATTGGTAGTCATTGGTCAGTTGCCTTTCCTTGAAAGAAAGTGGCAGATTAAGTCAAATCCCTAGGCGGTCAAGGCAATCAAGAGTTTAACATCCAAAAAAGCCAACGCGACTTCTAAGGTAGCTTTTCTGTCAGAGACACATTAACGCGCTCAATTTTTGCCAATTATTCTGTGTCCTGAATATTTGTGTCCTGAATGCATCTATCGGCAGTTACTGACTTGCCAATCCTCCACTGAAGCAGTAGCTGAGTTCTGAGTAAAAGCAACTTAGTATTCATTGCTTGGCAATTAGTCCCAATCCCCGCTTTACTCTAAGAAAAAAAAGAAACGAGTTCCTCATTCAATCCGCTAACTTTAGTTATGGACTTCTACTCAGCAACCAGAACTCGGAACTCAGCACTACTCAATTCAGTACTGATAGCTAGTTTGATATAAAAACCTTATAATCCAAGAGGCGTCATGGTGTTGTCGGTTAGTGAGCGGACATTTACTCAAGAAGTTTTAGAATCTCCTATTCCTGTTTTAGTTAACTTTGAGGCACCTTGGTGTGGCTTGTGTCGAGTTATCCACCCGCTATTGTTGCAATTTCAAGCCCAGTGCGGGGATGAAATTAAATTAGTTGGGGTTAACGCCGATCAAAATTTTAAATTGTCTACTACCTATAGGCTAAAATCACTACCCACTTTACTATTGATTGAAAATGGCACTATTCGCCATCGCTTGGAATGCTTTCGTGGCAGAGAAGATTTGCGTCTAGCTTTAGAAGAGATTAAAGCCAGCTACAGCAATTACCCCAAAATCCACAAAAATTCAAAAATAGTGGACTTAGAATGTCGATCTGCCTGATGGATATTGGGTATGGGGCATGGGGCATTGGACAAATGACCAATGACTAATGACCAATGACTAACGACCAAATCTAAAACCATGCTTAATACCCCACCCAATCAGTCTTGGGTGGGTTATTTTATCCTAAAGGGTGTGTGTCACAATTATTAACAGTTTCGACACGCTAAATCAAGAATTCTAAAAGTAGGCGTCAGTGATGGAAGTAATCTATCAGTATGCCTGGCTGATTCCGGTGTTCCCTCTTTTTGGGGCGATGCTGGTCGGTCTAGGGTTAATCTCGTTGAATCAGGTGACAAACCGCCTACGGCAGCTTAACGCTGTGGTGATTATCTCCATGATGGCAGCAGCTATGGGGCTGTCGTTTGCCTTGTTATGGAGTCAAATTCAAGGACACGCGCCTTATCTCCGCACCTTTGAGTGGGCGGCAGCAGGTAATTTTCACCTGAGCATGGGCTACACTATTGACCACCTGACAGCCCTTATGCTGGTGATTGTCACAACGGTAGCCTGTTTAGTCATGGTTTACACCGATGGCTACATGGCTCACGATCCCGGCTACGTGAGGTTTTATGCCTATCTAAGTTTGTTTGGCTCCTCAATGTTAGGTCTGGTGGTCAGCCCCAACCTAGTACAGATTTATATATTCTGGGAACTAGTCGGGATGTGTTCCTACTTGCTGGTCGGCTTTTGGTACGATCGCAAGTCAGCAGCCGATGCCGCTCAAAAAGCGTTTGTGACCAACCGCGTAGGCGACTTTGGTTTGTTACTCGGCATTTTGGGGCTGTTCTGGGCAACAGGAAGCTTTGATTTTAATATCATGGGCGATCGCCTTGCCCAACTTGTCGAATCAGGTTCTATCAGCAATTTTCTCGCTGTCCTGTTTGCGATTTTAGTTTTCTTAGGCCCAGTAGCAAAATCAGCCCAATTCCCCCTCCACGTCTGGCTACCAGATGCGATGGAAGGCCCCACCCCCATTTCTGCCTTGATTCACGCGGCAACAATGGTGGCGGCTGGTGTTTTCCTCATTGCCCGGATGTACCCAGTATTTGAAGGCGTTCCAGCCGCAATGAATGTCATTGCTTTTACTGGAGCGTTTACGGCGTTTTTGGGGGCAACCATTGCCATTACCCAAAACGACATCAAAAAGGGCTTGGCTTACTCCACCATTTCCCAACTTGGTTACATGGTGATGGCAATGGGAATAGGTTCCTACAGTGCTGGACTATTCCACCTGATGACCCACGCCTATTTTAAGGCGATGCTGTTCTTGGGTTCAGGTTCAGTAATTCACGGTATGGAAGGTGTCGTTGGACACGACCCCGCCTTAGCTCAAGATATGCGCTTGATGGGTGGACTACGAAAGTATATGCCTGTCACAGCAACTACTTTTTTGATTGGTTGCTTGGCAATTTCTGGTATTCCACCCTTTGCTGGTTTCTGGTCAAAAGATGAAATTCTAGGGAAGGCTTTTGAGGCTAATCCACTCCTCTGGTTCATCGGCTGGCTAACTGCCGGGATTACTGCTTTCTATATGTTTAGAATGTATTTCTCGACATTTGAAGGCAAATTCCGGGGTACTGACGAGAAAATCAAGGAAAAACTTAAGAAGGCGGCGACAATTGTTCTGGAGTTAGAGTCAGAAGAACTAGCCCCGAATTTTGGGCCTGGGGCAATGAAGAAAGGAGAATTGGCTGCCACTGGTGAACACCATGACTCTCATGACTCCCACGGACATCACAGCGACTCGCCTCACGAATCGCCGTGGACAATGACTCTGCCATTAGTATTTTTGGCTGTGCCTTCGATTTTCATTGGTTTGGTGGGAACTCCCTACGCCAATTATTTTGAAGAGTTTATCTTTCCTCCTAGCGAAACTCTCACCGAAGTTCTAGAAAAGGCTTCCGAGTTCAATCCGACGGAATTCTACATTATGGCAGGTGCCTCAGTGGGAATTTCCTTGGTTGCGATTACCTTAGCTTCGCTGATGTATTTGCGCCGTAAAATTGACCCGGCTGCGATCGCTGCTAAAATCCAACCACTTTACGAGTTATCCCTCAACAAGTGGTACTTTGATGACATTTACCATCGGGTTTTTGTCCTTGGCTTGCGTCGCCTAGCCAGACAAGTTATGGAAGTTGACTTCCGCGTTGTAGATGGTGCTGTTAACCTCACAGGCTTTTTCACCCTTGTTAGCGGTGAAGGTCTGAAGTACCTAGAAAACGGTCGCGCTCAATTCTATGCCTTGATTGTGTTTGGGGCGGTTTTGGGCTTAGTGATTGTTTTTGGTGTTACCTGATTTTCATAGGGGTGGGCGATCGTCCACCCCTACCTCTCAACTATCCACTAATTGGGAGATTAGCTAATTTATGATCGCGTAAATTTTTTGCTAAGGATGCTGGGTCAAGACGATTATCTTGATAAGCTTGCATAGCACGTTTTCTCCATTCCAAGTTAGCTTCACCAGGAAAACTACGTTTTAGCTCACGTACTACATTGATTGCTTTTTCAGCCCAGGCTTGGAATTTCTGCTGATTCCAATAACACACATCTTGTGTATGATTTTCTGCACCACTGGTGATACTTTTACAAGGTGTAACCACAACAGGTATGATTTCTGATTCTTTGCGAAGTAACGGAATATTCTTTTTAATCCAGTTAGGATGTGAAGCGGCTTGTCTAACTTTATTTGCTCCTAGCGGATTTCCATGATTATCAGTTGAATGGTCTTCAAATACAATACAAAAGTCATCATAAGCAATCCACCAGGGATCTGGATCAGCATCTCCGTTTGAATTTGCAGCTTGATAACCCAATAAACGCCCTAATTTTTCATGACCATTTTCAAAGGCTTTGGAGTCTTGCTGAGTATCTTTCACTCTCTGGAGATTCTCAAGAATTACTTTTACCTCTACTTCAAATTTTTTATCGTTGAAATTGCCATATAGTGACAATTGTGATTCTAGTCCTTCAATAACAGAAGTCAGCCTCAATTTATCAGCTTGATTTTCTTGATCTTCTTGCATACTCAACTTAGAGAGTTGATAAAGCCAACTAACTCCTTCAGTAGTAGAGGCAGCACGCTTAAAGAAATCACGTGCTACTCCTTCCATAGAATCAGTACCACGTTGTGCTGCTATCCAGGCTGCACTTCCAGCAAGGTAGCACCAAAAAGCTCTATATCCTTTAACATCATCTCCACTAAGTGAACTTAATACAGAACGACATTCTTCAACTGCCTTTTCAAAATTGCCGCTCCAAAGTGCATTTTGATATCTAACTTCATGAGCAACAGATGCCTGTAATTTTTCTATGCCTGGAAGTTGAGATTGTTCTAATTTATCTCTCAAATCTATAATATCTTTCTCTGCTTCATTCCAGTCTTCTTTATGTGTTAAAAAAATTTGCAAATTCTCAATAAATCCTGATGGTTGAACATCTTTAGATTGCTCAATTCCATACTCTATTTCAGCTTGAATTTCTGGATGTAAAAATTTCCTTTTATGCTTATCTAGTAAATAATTATTCAATTCTTCTCCAATTACTACTACTGCGGAATAGTCGTTATCTGCTCTTGTACAACGGCCAATTGCCTGAACAATTCTAGTTAATACACGGTTATTAAAAAGAATATTTGCCGGCATTCGCGTCACAAGAAATTTTTCTTGAAGATTTGTTACTTTTTGCATACCTTTTATTATTAATAGACGACATTCATCGCCTCCCAAATCAATACCATCATATCGGTTTGCAACTATAGCTACTGCTTTTGATTCAGATATAAAAGTCTGCTTTGAATTCTCGATTTCCCTAGCATTGAATATTTTATAACTAGTTGTTGTAGATATCTGTGTTGCAAGTTTCTTTGCAGTAGGATCATCTGGGACAAGGACGAGTGTTCTTGGTGTTTCTTTGATCATATCTATAGCTACCTTGAGTGCAGCTTCTTCATTAAGTGATCTTTCTGGAAAAAAGAAAAAGCGACGCCCAATGCCCTGTTGATCCCATCCATCTGGAACTGGTAAACGAACTATTTTTTCTGTACCTGCAAGTCTTTCTAGTTCGCCTCCTTCTCCTAATGTAGCAGACATATATATGCGTTGTTTCGGAGTAGAAAATGGTTGATGAGTACGAGTAGGTGGTAAAATAGGTCGAATTAATATAAAGTTATAGCTGCTGTATATATGGCATGAAAATAAATGATCCTTTATGACAGACCAAGAATATTTTAAATCCTTTATATCATTAATATGTGTATCCAGTATTGTAGTTATTTCTTCAAGTCTTTCATACATGGACGGAGTAGGTATCTTTTGAACCCATTGGAGGTCTCCTAAATCAGGAGAAGAGTTAGACATCAACCTAGAGTAGTTTGGATCGAGAACAATCTCACGCATAACCGCTACTAAAACTTTAAAAAGAGTGCTGTGTTCGGGATTATTGCGCTCAATTGAAAGAGACCAATATTTTGCTATGTAATTTTCAGCAGAATGGGCATCATCAAGAATTATTATGTCGGCGTTCTTAAAGAAAGGATTTGTGTTAAATAAACTACTATAAGTAGTGACAGCAATAGTTTCTGCATTAGTATACTCAGCCTTGATAGTAGGGGCATATTCGGTCTGTTGACCTGTAAAAGCATTTGCTTTTATTCCAAAAATAGTTGATGATTGCTCAACTACCTGATTCACAAGCTGAACAGTAGGGCATAGATACACTACTTTTTCATTAAAACGGCAACGCCGCCATTCTGCAATCAAAAGCCCGACTCCTGTCTTACCACTACCTGTTGGAAGTTGTAAGGCAACATCTGGTAGATTGAGAGTTTCTGGCTGACAGTATTTTCTAAGTATGTCAGCTTGGTGAGAAATCAAACCTTGAGATTTTTTATTTTTAATATCTCGGAAAAGTGCTTCAGGGGTTTCGGCAGAGGTGTGAGAATGACTAACTTTTTTGAGTGCCATGTCTTTGAGATGCTTAGTATCTGGTGATCACACTGTTGTAACATAAACGAAATGCTCCCAGAATATGATTTTTTATGTCTTTTTAATTGCATCTTCAATCTCTTCTAAGCTCACATCTGCCTGATCCGATTTTGCATAAATTAGTAGAAGTAAGACGCATTCAGGCGAGACAACCCGATAAATCACCCGATATCCACCACTTTTACCCGTCGGGATATCACTGTTTTTTGCTCTAATTTTAAAAACAGTCAAGTCTATCCCAGAAATTTGATCGCCGATAAAATTCCCAGCCTGTAGCTGATCAATAATGAGTTGAATGTCAATTTGAATTTGCCGATAGCGTTTAGTCAGAGTCTTGAGACGGCGTTTGAAGGGAGGTGTAAAGCGAACTTCTGCCATAAATCTAGGCTTCGATATCGTCCCAAAGCTCTGAAACTGGGAAAGTTTCTCCTGCTGCTGCTTGTCGCACGGACTCTTGCAAATCGGCTAATATTTGTGCTTTTGGCTCTTGTTCATCAATCCAAGCTAAACCACTGACGTTATCAGAATTTATGGAACTTATAAGCTGTTGCCAAAGTTCTACAGGGACGAGTACATCTGTTGTATCTCCATTTACGTTGGTCACATAACGAATCTGACTTTCAATTTGTGCGATTATCATTATGTTTAGTTCTCCTGTGATGATTTTTTGTAGCAAATCGCTTTTTTCAACAACCATCAAACAGCATTTTGTATTTTTAGGGTTGGACTACGCGATCGCACCGCTAAAATTCTAGTTTACCAACTTTTTTAGGGTAAATTGTTGACTTCACTGGGAGTATCACAACCCACATTCCGCACACCCAAAGGTCAAAAGAGACTCCCAACAGCAGAAACGGGGGATTGCCAATTTAATTAAATCAACCTAACGAGGAAGACGAAATCCCCAAAAAGCTGTTACTTAATAACTAGTGACTTTTTGCCAAACATGATTTTGATAGCAGACGAATTGTGATGAATATAGCTAATTTTCCGTGGCTGACGACGATTATTCTGTTTCCGATAGCCGCGTCGCTACTTCTTCCCGTCATTCCTGATAAAGAAGGCAAAACAGTGCGCTGGTACTCCCTTATCGTGGGGCTGATAGATTTTGCACTAATTGTTTATGCTTTTTATACTGGGTATGATTTCTCCAATCCAGATTTGCAGTTGGTGGAAAGTTACCCTTGGGTACCACAATTGGGTTTGAATTGGTCAGTAGGGGCTGATGGCTTGTCCATGCCCCTAATTATTTTGACTGGATTCATTACCACGCTGGCGATTTTAGCAGCTTGGCCTGTCACCTTCAAGCCCAAGCTATTTTACTTCTTGATTTTGGCGATGTATGGCGGTCAGATTGCCGTGTTCGCTGTCCAGGATATGCTGTTATTTTTCCTGGTGTGGGAACTGGAACTAGTACCGATATACTTTCTGCTGTCGATTTGGGGAGGCAAAAGGCGGCAGTATGCAGCGACTAAATTCATTTTATACACCGCCGGCGGTTCCCTGTTTATTTTGCTGTCTGCCCTGACAATGGGATTTTACGGCGATACGGTGACGTTTGACATGAGAGCGATCGCCCTCAAAGATTTCGCCCTGAATTTCCAACTAGCGCTTTATGCTGGCTTCCTGATTGCCTACGCCGTCAAGTTGCCGATTATTCCTTTGCACACCTGGCTACCTGATGCCCACGGTGAAGCTACAGCCCCCGTACACATGTTATTGGCAGGTATTCTCCTGAAAATGGGCGGTTATGCCTTAGTTCGGATGAATGCCCAAATGCTCCCCGATGCCCACGCTTATTTTGCACCAGTTTTGGTGGTTTTGGGGGTAGTTAATATCATCTACGCTGCCTTGACATCCTTTGCCCAGCGCAACCTAAAGCGAAAAATTGCCTACTCCTCAATTTCTCACATGGGCTTTGTGATGATTGGTATTGCCTCCTTCACCGATTTGGGATTGAGTGGGGCAGTATTGCAAATGGTTTCCCACGGGTTAATTGGGGCGAGTTTGTTCTTCCTTGTAGGGGCAACTTACGATCGCACGCACACCCTGATGTTGGATGAAATGGGCGGTGTCGCTAAGAGAATGCCGAAGATTTTCGCCATGTTCACCACCTGTTCAATGGCTTCTTTAGCATTGCCAGGGATGAGCGGTTTCGTGGCAGAATTGATGGTGTTTGTGGGCTTTGCTACTAGCGATGCTTATAGCTCTACCTTCAAAGTGATCGTGGTGTTCTTGATGGCAGTGGGAGTGATTTTAACTCCGATTTATCTGCTGTCGATGTTGCGAGAAATTTTCTACGGTAAAGAGAACGAGGAATTAGTTTCTCACCAAGCTTTGATAGATGCCGAACCCCGTGAAGTATTTATCATTGCTTGTTTGTTAATTCCAATTATTGGTATTGGTTTCTATCCCAAATTGCTGACTCAAATGTACGACGCTACAACTGTACAATTGACGGCAAGATTGCGTGATTCCGTGCCGACATTAGCACAGCAACAAGACGACGCACTGAAGGTTTCTTTGAGTGCGCCCCAAATTGGTAATTAAGTTGCGATCGCTAGTTTAGTTTAAATATTGATTACTTTGAGGGCGGGTTTTGTACCTGCCCTTTTTGTTACTCACTCGTAACTTTTTATTTGGTAATGTAATAAATCATTGAACTAAGTTAAAAAAATCCTGTCTCGCCAAGTGAGTAGATGTATTTTTTACATTTTTAATAAAAATAGATTTTAAGCTGATTGATTTTGCAACCAGTTCAGCAAATCTTCCATAGCAGTAAAATCTAACAAAGCTTCGCCAAGGGTTTCTAATTGATTTAAAGAAAGAGATTTGATGCGCTCTTGCAATTCTGGTGATAATTCTCCCATTCGTCTTTGTAGTAACCTTAAAATAAGCTGTTGTTCACCTTCTTGTTTTCCGCGCTCGTAGCCGATGCGCTCACCTGTAGTTACATATCTCATAGTTCGCTCCTGCTCAAATTGTTTAAACTCTTCCCAAAACTGATTTTCTAATGCCTTTGGTAATATCATAACCCAATCGATAAATCGATACAGGTTGCGAATATCCTGCTCTCCTAAGCCCAAATCATATAGTCTGCGAATTAAGCTGAATTTCCATATTTTGCGTTGTTCGGGTGAAGAGCGCGTCTGCTGCGTTTTCAAATGCGCCATGACGACAGTTGCAAATGGATTATCGCTATTTTCTAACTCGTGAAAGCGATTTTCGTAATCCAAAAGTTTAATACTGCCAAATTCAAAAGTTAAGCGAGTATTGGGATAATTATAGCTGTAATTGCTTGGTCGCCATTCGCGGTTTGGATCGCAGAGAATTGCAAGGCTTATTGCTGGCCGATCGAAGCGGTCAAATATGCGAAAGTTGTAGGTAAACATCCGCTTAGGAAAATTATCTTCTTTTTGTGCCTGAATTTCAACATGGACTAATAACCAAAGTTCTTCCCCTTGGGTTTGCCAAACTTTGACTAATTGATCGGCATATCGCTTACCCTGTTCAGCTTCACGAGCTATCTGTTGAAGTTCTTTATCTAGAAATTCATAAGGACGTTCCCAATCAATTAATGCAGAAGTTTCTGGAAAAAAGAAATGCATTGCTTGGGGAAAATAAGCTTCTATAATTTCTTTCCAAGGGCTATCAAAATCAGCGCGTTCGCTATAATTAGTCATATCATTTTCCATTCTCCAGAGTAGCATCAAATTCTGGATAGAGTCGCAGTACTTGCAGTCGCTAGTTTAGAATTTTGCTTAATCGGAATCTCAACCCAAAATTCTGCTCCCTGTCTAGGCTCGGAAATACACCAAATAGATCCGTTGTGTTTTTCTGTGACTATCTGAGCGCTAATTGCTAATCCTAATCCAGTGCCTTTACCTGCCGCTTTTGTGGTAAAGAAAGGGTCAAATAATCGTTGCTTAACTGCTTCGGTCATACCAGGGCCATTATCTGCAATTTTTACAGTTATCCGATCCAAGTTACGTAACTCAGTACGAATTACAATCTGGCTGGGGTTAGTTTCTATCTCCTCCAGAGTTCGCTTACTGTTATAACTATCCAGGGCATCAATGGCATTACCAATCAGATTCATAAATACTTGATTTAATTGTCCGGCATAGCATTCTACTAAGGGAATATCACCATATTCCTTGACTATTTCAATTCCGGCATTTCCAGGCGTTTGTTTGAAGCGATTTTGTAAAATCAGTAGTGTGCTATCAATACCTTCATGAATATTGACAGGTTTCATATCTGCTTCGTCAAGTCGAGAAAAATTCCGCAAGGAGAGAACTATTTCACGAATGCGATTAGCTCCCATTTTCATTGAAACTAATATTTTAGGTAAATCTTCAGCCATAAAGTCAAGGTCGATCGCTTCGATATGAGCTTGTACTTCAGGTGTTGAATGAGCATTAGACTGTTGATAAAGTTCTACTAGTTCCAACAAACCCAGTGTATATTCACTTACATGGGTCAAATTGCCGTAGATAAAGTTAACTGGGTTATTGATTTCATGAGCTACTCCAGCCACTAATTGACCTAAACTCGACATTTTTTCGGTCTGAATCAGTTGGGCTTGGGTTTCTTTGAGATTGTGCAGAACTTGGTTGAGTTGTTCTGCCTGAATAGTAGCAGCAGCAGTAGCAGCGCGGCTTTGATTATACAATTGGGCTTGGTCAATGGCGATCGCTAACTGGTCAGCCACGCCTCGAATAATTTCCACCTCATCATCATTCCAGGGGCGAAGCTCTCTACTATGTTCGCAGACAATCACACCCAAGTGACCCGACTGAGTTTGAACTGAAACTGTTAGTAGAGATTTAAAACCCAATGTCACCAGTAAATTCCGACTCTTGAAATCAAGCCACGAATCTGACGCAATGTCATCAAAGCAAAGCAAATTTCCTTGCATAACAGCTTCACTCAAGGCTTCCACATTCTGGATAGGAGAACAGCCTAAAGGTTCTGTTAAGTCGGGAGCGCAAGCTTGCTGACTCAGTTCCAAGCTAGTAGATTCATCTTCTTGATGACACCAAAAAAATTGGCATCGATCGATTTGTAGCAGTTCCCGAACTTCAATTACTACTGTACTCAAAATCGTATTTAGATCCAGCGAGTTGCGAATTTGACTAGATAGACGAGTTTTAAGTATTTTTTCCCGTTCAACTAGCTTTCGCAATTCAACTTCAGATTGCCTTAACTCTAGCTGGGCCATATTACGATTTACGCTAGCTCTTGCTAGTAGCCAAGAACCAATGCCAATTAATCCTACTAACCCAGCATATAGCAGTAGCAATTGACTCAAAAATCGATTTGATTTGGTTGTCAAAGTTTCTGGCGATACCCGCGAGACAATTTTCCAGTGATAGGATTTAGTATCAATTTGATTTTGGCTTGGTGCAAAAGCTTGTCCTGCTCCCGTACTAGATTTTTGCCCTTCGACAAGTGGGTAAACTGTGGTAAAAGTGAACATTCCCTCAGCAGTTTGGAATTGTCCCGATTCTTGTTGAGAAATCTGCTGCCATGCTTGAGGAAATGCTGTGCCAAAAGTGCGGTTTTTGCGTTCGGGAAACATAAATCCCCATTCATCTTCAGGCTTCGCCCCTTTTAACCAGTAGCCATCAGCATTCAGTAGCATTCCTTGGCTAGAGGCGTTAGCAAAAGCTTGATTAAAATTGTCCAGCAGTTTTGCGCCGAAATAATTTAACACCACAATGCCCCGTTTCTGTCCACGGCGATCGAAAACGGGAGTGCCAAAGCGGATCATTGGCTTTAAGGGTTGTTCAACCTGACCTCGTTCGATGTTGAGGTCAAGGGGAGAGACAAATACTTGTCCTTGGTTCAGCCGCAAAGTGTCATTAAACCAGTAGCGCTTGGCTTGAACTTGTAGTTTTTCTTCAGGGACAATTGCTGGTTCACCCTGGTTAAAGTTGACTCTGACAACTTCCTTACCCGATCGATCCAAAAAGCGAATTTGGTCGTAAAGTTTTTTATATCCAGAAAATAATAAAAATTCTTGAGAAAGTGCCTGTTGTTGCCCATCCACCCCATCTAAAATTTTTTCTAGCTCGTTTTGTTTAGAGATAACCATCAAATCTGAGACAACCGAGTGAAAGTCTCCGCTGATGACTTTAGTTTGTAAATCTACCTTACGGAGTTCATTTGTTTTGAGCAGAACTTTCTCGGTTTGTACCTGTTGGTAGTAGATAGTCCCAATAACAACCCCAACTAACGCTGACAACGGCAAAAAAACCGTTAGGAAGTTTTTGATTAAAACTCGTGAATGGATCTGTGGTGACATATTTGATACTTAGGTACAACTCAAAAATTGGGCTGAAAATTAGCTAATTTCCAGCTACGCCACGTTTTCTGAGTCAAGGTTGAGAAAAGACTTTTTCTCCTGGTAGGTATAGCTAATCAGCCCAGCTACCAAATTCACCATGAAATTGAATACTCTGCGACTTCTGGAATGTTCTAGTTGAACAAAGTTCCGCCCTTTTTTGCTATTGTCAGTTAGACACTCTGATAATCAGTACCGAAAAACCACGAATCTGATGTCAGGATTTTACACTTATAAGTATTTTGATACTGAGAAGAGAGATAGAAGGTGATATCTACGCTAAAAATGGTTTTTCATTCTTGTGCTGCGATCGCACATCAATAGATTACGTACAATCTATCTAGAATCAGATTTGGCAAAACCGCTCATGTTAAACTACAATCCACTGCATTGTTTGCCATCTTCCGAAGAATTACCCGACTCAGATGATACTGCTGTGGATAATGAACTCCAAAATTTAATTCCCGGCTTGCTAAAAACGATACTAGCTTTGGTTTGGTGCGATCGCTGGGATTGGTTTTTTGGTGTTGATATGGGTATTTATTATCACCCTGACAAACCAGCTATTGTCCCTGATGGGTTTCTCAGCTTAGGAGTTAAACGCTTCGTTGATGAGGATTTACGCCTAAGTTATGTGCTGTGGGAAGAAAAGCAACTGCCAATTTTAGCGCTAGAAGTTGTTTCTCAAATATATCGAGAAGAATATAGCACCAAGAAAGAATTTTATGCCAAAGAATTAGGAATTTTGTACTACGTTGTGTATAGTCCCCTGCGGCGTAAAAAGTCGCCTTTGGAAGTGTATCGCTTAGTCGATGGGGAATATATCTTAATGTCAGGAAATCCCGTTTGGCTACCAGAAATTGGTTTAGGAATTGGGCGAGAACGAGGAATTTATCAAGGTATAGTGCGGGAGTGGCTCTACTGGTATGACGAAGAAGGGCAAAGATTGCTGACACCAGAAGAACGCATTAGGGAAGCGGAAGAACGCACAGCTTTTGAAGAACAGCGACGAGTGGAAGCAGAACAACAAGTGAAAATGTTAATTGAAAGGTTAAATGCGCTAGGTGTCGATCCAGAAACTTTGTTATAGATTCACCAGATTTTGTAATTTTCGCTGCTTTAATGTTAATTAGCTTCCTGGCTAGGGAATTATATTTGTAAAGCAACTAATAGCTATGACGGTACAAATCGTCATGCCTGGTTGCTCAATAAATATATTTACCAAAACCTTCATCAAAAATATGGAAGTTAAATTAGGATTTGGAGCAGTCCCAAAACCTCAATATGTCTTTGTCAGTAAAGAATCCGATCATTGTTGGTATATGCTTGCTGAAGATGAAAAACGCATCCCAATATATGATAGAGCTTTGACTGGGGTAATTACAGAGATAGAAGTTAATAAAAAGGTTGAAACTAAATTCGGGCCAGTTGAAAAGAACGATTTATATATTTTGGCAGACAAACCTTATATTATCCGTTCAGGTAGCGACTCCTTCTTTTCCAAAAGTTTATTGTTATCTTTAGATGCCCTTACTTGTAAAGAATTGTGTAATCCACTAACGATAGCCGTTAGCCCTGGAGAGAGTAATGTAGTTTTTTGCAAAATTTACGATCCAATAACTTATCGTTCTGTAGGTGTTAGTTGGGATGGACATAAGGAATTAGATTGGCAAGCTTTAGGACAAAGACTAAGTTTAAAGATTAATAATATTCATAATTTTAATCAAGGTAAAAATCAATCTCAATCAGAAGCAAGTGACAATATAAAAATGCCTGAACCGCGTGATGTTTTTATAGCTAAAACTGACACATATTTAGCTCAATTAAATTGGACTCCAGAGCAGGGAAGGGAGTGTTTGCAGCAGAAATATGGTAAGCGATCGCGTCTACAACTCACTGATACAGAAATTCTGGATTTCATTGATTACCTGAAGCTACAACTAACCCAAAACTGCTCAACTTAGGTGCTGTTGGGTTAGTGTGCGATAACTGCGTAGGCGTAGCCCGTCGTAGACATCGCCTTTTTGCTACACTGAGATGCTAGGCTGGAATAATTGCGATCGCAGAATTAGAGTTAAATAAAAGTACCTGATATTAAAATACTTGCATGAACTCAAGGGTTGATTTGTTGACTCGCATTACTCAAACTCCTGGTCAGTGTGGTGGTCGTCCTTGTATTCGAGGTATGAGGATTCGTGTGAGTGACATTTTAGAAATGTTGGCTGAAAATGTCAGTGTTTCTGAGATTTTAGAGGGTTTTCCCGATCTCGAACTCGAAGATATCCAAGCCTGTCTATTGTTTGCAGCACGGCGAACAGACTTTCCTCGATTGACAGCATGAAAATTTGGATTGATGCTCAGTTGCCTCCTACATTAGCACTTTGGCTGACTGTCTCTTCACTTTCAGGGAAAATTGAAGCTGCGTAATGTAACGAGAATGATGCTAAATCAAGCTGATCTTCGCGTTGGCTAGCAACTTCTAAGCAGACTTGAATCGCATCTTGCAGCATTTCTAATAAATGTTCATAGCTGTCTCCCCAAGTGTGGCATCCTGGTAGGGCAGGTACAGAAGCACACCACACATCGTCTTCTTGCCAGATAACTGCTTTAATTTTCATTACCAATCATCTCTACAAGATTGCGACTAATATTCTAGCGTCAAGCCGAGTGCGATCGCCGAATAGCCCGTCGTAGAAATCGCTTGTCCATTGCATTGAGGTGTTAGCCTCCCACCGGTGCGATCGCACTCAACACAAAAATGATTGACAACCACATTAATCGCAGTCTCAAATTTACACCTTGTGAATGTTCATTAGTTGGTATCTCCGGGAAATATAAGTATAAGGTGATGCTTATTTTTTCTGTGTAACCCGTAGGTAAGTACTAATCAAATACTAATCATAATCAGGAGTATTTCATGATTCCACTGATTTTGGGTGCTGCTGCTTTGGCTACTGGAGCCTTCGGAGCGCTAAAAGGTGCTGAAGGCATTGGCAATATGAATCAGGCAAAGGAAATTGGTGAACAGGCTCAACAAAAATACGAAAGTAGCTTGCAAAACTTAAAAGCAGCCTGGGAAATTACCAACCAGTCAGCAGAAGTTTATGGTCAGATGCAGCTTCGTATCAAACAGAGTACAATTTCAAACTTTATAGCTTTTATTGAAAGAATTGGTCAGCGAGCTTCCCAAAACAATCTGGACATTCTAACTGGATTAGACATCTCCACTCAGCAAATTCAGGAGTACAAAAAAGAAGTTATCAAAGCTGAACAGTGGGTACAAGGTGGTGTGTCAGCAGCCGTGGCAGCCTCAGCAGCAGGCTCTGCTGCAATTACCTTAGCAAGGAATGTAGGTACTGTTACTGTTTCCAGGTTTTTTGGATTGTGGGCTAGTGAAGTAGCTATCTCACAAGTTGGTGGTGCTGCGGCTTGGACTGGAGCCATAACTTGGTTAGGTGGCGGTACTAGTATGGCAGTTGGTGGCGCTGTATTGGGAGGTATTACACTCGGCCCGGCGTTAATGGTTGGGGGTTTTCAACTTGCTGGTAAGGGTGAGGAAGCTTTGACTAAAGCGCGAGAGTATGAAGCTAATGTCAATGTAGAGATTGCCAATATTGAAGCAGCTCAAGATTTTCTCTTACAGGTTAAACGGCGAACAGTGGAACTAGCTAATTTAGTGTGTAATTTAAACAACCGTGCTAAATCTGCACTTCAAGAGCTTGAAGCCCAACCTTTTAATCGCGATCGCGATGCTAGGAAGTTTCAAGAAGTAGCACTTTTAATTAAAGCACTTGCAGAAATTATGAAAATTCCTATTTTAGATAATGAAGGGCTATTAAACCCTTCTACTTTAACCATCCAAGCTAAATACAAAACTCTGGGAGGTATTTAGCAATGGTTTTACCAAGTATCGGTACAATATGTACTGCGGTTAACGCCACAAAATCGTTAGTAACCATTGTTTCCAGTTACAAGCAAATTGGAGAGCAAGAACGGACTAAAAGGCGTGAGATAGCAGCTTTAGAAAAAACACAATGTGTTGAAATAGTTTCTTCAGCTTATGGTGAATATAAAATAATTGCCGAACAAGAACAGACAAAGAGACGAGAGATCGATGCTTGGGAAAAAGAAGCAATCACCAAGATTAACGCCCAGCGAGATTTGCTGATGGCGTATCTAGATCGCTCTTTTGATGAACGTGCAGAAAACTTTCGCGCTTTATTTGCTGTCGTTGATAATGCGATCGCATCCGGCAATAATGAACAACTAGCCCTTACCTTAAATTCAATCACAGAAATAGCTAAATCAAGCCCTTTCAAAGACCTTGCAAATTTAGCTTCTGTTCGCGCTGCCCTAGATGATCCAAATCACGAATGGACATTTTGATTTTATAACAGCGCGATCGCTCTCCCAAAATCTTTCAAAAAAGCCTACCAACGTAGGCTTTTTTCATGTACTACTAGGCTGACGGGCTACAAACGTTTTGAGAATAATAGCGATCGCCACTATAATCACATTGCATTGCAATATCTTGCAATATAATATATTGCAAGACAATTTTCACAAGACGATGAGCAAAGAAAATATTACGTTTCGGATAGATAGCGATCAGAAGGCTGCACTTGATGCGATCGCAGCAGGAATGAATCGCGATCGCAGCTACGTACTTAATGAGGCGGTAGCCACTTATCTAGAAATGTATCAGTGGCAAATCGAAGAGATTCAAAAGGGGATTGCTGAAGCGGATGCTGGAGATTTTGCCAGTGATGAAGAAGTAAAAGCGACTTTTGCAAGGCTTACCAATGCAGATTAAGTGGCTGCGTCGTGCGCTTCGTAATTTGGAACAAGCACATAGCTACATCCTCAAAGAGAATCCACAAGCAGCGCAGGAAGTGATATTGAAGATTCAACTTGCTGCCAGTCAACTTGAGAATTATCCTTTTATGGGGCGAACTGGACGTATAGAAGGTACAAGAGAGCTAGTAATTTCTAGTACGCCATACATTGTTATTTACCGTGTCAAAGAAGAGTCGGTAGAAATTCTTCGGGTTTTCCACACGTCAAAGCGTTATCCAGATTAGCGCCACTACCCACACAGTGACAAATAAAGTTATTAAATATCGCTTGCTTCCGGTAGCCAGTCTTCATCCAACACTAACTCTAGAGAATATGGGCACTCTTCTGGAAACACTGATAAAAGTATCCCTGTTTGCTTGGCTGCTTGCCGACGCGCCCTTTGATAACTTTCCTCAAGTTGCTCTGTAGGATAACTCTTAAGACTAGGACTATCTTCTATCGCTAACTCAATTTGGGTGCGAGAATCAGTGATGGAATCGAGCCAACTATCTGAGCGACGCTGGGGTTGATATTGCCACTTCAGCAGATGCAAGAGTAAGCGAGTTAGTTGACTTGCAATAGCCCGCCTTTCACTTTTGCCCAAGCCTTCAACCTCTTCAATCAGATGTTCTACATCAACTTCATGCCAGCGATGCGATCGCAATAGTTGGGCTGTCTGTTCAATCCACAAATTAAAATCTGCTTTATAAGTTGCGCTCATAGCCGTTCTCGATCGGTTACATAGCTTAGGCAAGCCAAAATATCCTCTTGTGTCAAATAAGGAAAGTCATCAAGCACTTCCTCGTAGGTCATCCCAGAGGCAAGATAAGATAAAACATCGTATACAGTAATTCGCATTCCTCGAATACAAGGCTTACCGCCTCGTTTTCCTGGTTCGATTGTAATAATGTTTTGATACTGCACAGCTATTCAACCCTCAAAAGTCTTCATCGTCAACAAAAAATTCTGCATCGTCTTCCAATCGAGAATTACCCTGCCCAATACCAGCAAGCCCCCACAGAGGTTGCAGCAGTGCCATACCAATTAACCCGACAACGGCACTAAAAGCTAGCACTAAACCCATTGGTATCTGAATCGATTGGAATGTTAAGAATTTTAACGATACGGGTGTGGCATTTTGAACTGAAATAATTGCGATCGCAATTACCCAAACTGCTACAACTAGAGATGTCAAAAAAGGAGCGATTTTCATAGTTTGCTCGAAATGAGAAGTTAGAAGTTAGGAGTTATATTTTGCTCAAAATTAGAAACGAGGAGTTAAGAATTGTAAATTTACAACTCTTAACTCCTAATTCATAACTCTTAACTTGTAATTCCTAACTCTGACAAATTAAACTGCTACTGCCTCTAGTTTAGCAATGGCACTCTCTAACTCTTGGGCGATTTGGGTGAGTTTTTCGGGAGTGTTGGTTTCTAGGTAGACGCGCACCAGTGGTTCTGTACCGGAAGGACGCAGTAGAACCCAGCTACCTTCTTCTAAATACAGCTTAATTCCGTCTTTACGTCCCACTTCCTTGACTTTAATTCCTGCTACCTCTGTAGGTGGATTTTTGGTAAAGGAGTCGATGACTGCGGTTTTGTGCGCTTCTGTGAGGTGCAAGTCTAGGCGGTTGTTGTAAAGTGGGCCATCGGCTTCAGCGATCGCTTCTTTGACAAGTTGACTTAGCGGTTTGCCTTCATAGGCGATCGCTTCTGCCACCAGCATATCGGCCAATACCCCGTCTTTTTCGGGAATATGCCCAATAATACTCAAACCACCTGATTCCTCTCCACCGATTAACACGGCAGTTTCGCGCATTTTTTCACCGATGTATTTAAAACCAACTGCTGTTTCGTAAATTTGCAGCCCATTTTTAGCAGCAAAATTATCCAGCAGGTGGGTTGTAGCCACAGTGCGGACTATCGCGCCGGTTTTACCTTTGTTTTTGATTAAATGACGTGCTAGAAGTAGCAGCACAGTATTCGGAGTGAGGACGTTTCCTTGTTCATCAACGATACCAAAGCGATCGCTATCTCCATCCGTTGCCAAGCCCAAATCAGCTCGATCTCGAACTACTGCTTCCACTAATTCAACTAATTGTTCTCCTTTGGGTTCTGGCATTCCACCCCCAAATAAAACATCTCTCCAATCGTGGAAACTTTCTAATTGAACGCCACTATGTTGCAAAACTTCATCTAAATAGCCGCGAGAGGTAGAATACAAAGCATCGTACTTTACCTTTAAATTAGCGCTTCTGATCTTTTCTACATCAAGTAAAGTGTAGATAAATTTCAGATAATCTGGTTTCGGATCGAAAATTGAAATTGAACCTGATGGGTTGCTCCCAGGCAACTCATCCGATGCACCTTCTATATTTGCCACAATAGTATCAGTAATCTCTGGAGTGGCAGGCCCAGCATAATCGGGTATATATTTAATTCCACAGTAGGGTGCTGGATTATGACTAGCAGTAAACATTAACGCCCCAGCGGAATTTAGGTGACGGGCATTGTAGGCAATTACTGGTGTAGGGCAATCCCGATCGGTAATTTTCACAGTCCAACCCAAATCTGCTAATACTTGGGCCGCTGTTTGGGCAAACTGGTCAGCTAAAAAGCGAGTATCGTAGGCAATAAGTACTGGTCTATCTTTTGTGTAGGCTGTTTCTAAGTAAGTGGCGATTGCCCTTGTCACTTTCCGCACATTGGGGAAAGTAAAGTCATCGGCAATAATCCCTCGCCATCCATCGGTACCAAATTTTATCTTGCTAGACATTTTTGCCACTTGCTCCGGTACATTATCAGTACTATAAAAGCTTCCCGCAAAGCGTGTGTAGCAGCAAGTATCCTCCGAAGTTCTTTTCTAAGCAAGCCTTAGCTTAAACTTCTCCCCACCGTATTTTCTCTCACTGTTTCTGAGCAATGTCAACCCCCGATCGACCTTTTGCCAGTTATCACCTTTGGTCTCTAGTTGCCCCAGCGACTGGGCAAGAACGCTGGCATTGCCAGATGAGACGGGGGTTTATCAAAGCACGGCAACACGAACCACAAGTCAAAGCGCTTTTAACGCAAGCCACCGCGCCCCAGCGGATTGGCATACTAGCTCAAAAAGGCGTTTACGAGTTTCATCATCACACGCATCTGTTGAAGCAAGCAGATGGTGTAGAAAGAGTTGCCCAGCTACTAAAATTAGGCAACTCAAGCGTTCAAGTCCAGCAACGCGTGCTGCAAATTTTGCAAAAATATCACGATTCGCCGTTGCTTTTGGATAAAGATATTATCCAATTAACTCCGGGTGATGAAGGCTTTCCCAAACCGATAGTAGTTGAACAAGAAGATTATTGTTTTCGCTTATACGCGGCTATGGACTGCGTTTTCATTGAGTCTGATAGCACTTTACATATTTTGGATTTCAAAACTGGTAAGTCGGCTTTTGACCAACGACAGGCATTAGTTTACTTGTTAGCTGCTCGTTATCTTTACCCCGGGCGAGAAGCTGTTGCATCATTTTATAATTTAGAAATATCTAAAAAATCAGATTTAATTAGCATTAATAATAGTGAATTAGAATCCTTAAAATTTGAGTTAGCGAATATTGCTCATAAACATCAGCACGATTTGCAAAAATATCAGGAAGAAAATACTAATTTTAGTAAAATATTCCCTCCTAATCCTGGCTCTCACTGCCGCTTTTGCCCATTCAATTCTATCTGTGAGTTTGCCGATTTTAAGCAGCATCAATCATATCCACTGCCTAGTTTAAGAAGTTTAAGAATTAATAGCTAATTAGTTTATTTATTTACCTTAGTTCGATTTTCAAAAAAATCTACTAAATACTCGTATTTTTACTGGACTGATTTTCTTCTCCTATCAGACAACCTAGATGTCAGATACACCGATTTTTATCTTTGGTTGTAAGGAGTTAAGACTAGTGCGATTAACCGTAAATCAATCCGTATTTAGATTAGTAGGAATTTGGACGTTTCTTTTACTTCTAATATTTAAGGGGATTTTACCTCAAACTGTTTATGCATTGCTGTCGTCTCTAGACGCTTGTGCTGTTCAAGCTGAATGTGCAGCTGCTGGCTCGGAATTAGCTTCTACTGCTAAGGCTGCAATTAGCACAACAAAAGCTCAAAATGAGCAGGTTCCAAATAAAGCTCAGGAGAGATATTGTTCTTTTTATCCACTCAATTTAGTTTGTGGGCCACAAGGTCAATCTTCAGTTCTTTATAATTACAAATTTCACCAAACAGTACATTACAGGAGGTCTGGTTCTCCTGACAAATTTGTAACTCATCATTTTCAAAGTTGGCGACCTGTGCCAGGGGCGATTAGAAGTTTAGCTCAACCTCCAGGTATTGAATTTGGTGGTGGTTATCCTCCATCTGGTGATTATGTAACCTGGATTCGTTTAAATGATGGAGATGGTAATAATCAAACTCGTGGAGTCGTTTATGAATATTCAACTGGCGACACCATGACATGGGATGATTATGCAAATTATTCTAACAATAATGTTGAGGGAGAATGGATTAGCGATGTGGTTCGTGCTGATACAGTGCCAAATAATTCATCCCCTCGTGATAGAAAAGATTGACTTCAATAAAAATGCGATGTGGCTGTTAAATTAATCAATCTTCATCAAATTAGAGTTTGCTGGCATGAAAGAGCTTTTTACGCTTCTCCAAAAGATTAAAGAAAATCCAGTTATTTACATAGACAAGCCATCAATTACTTGTCTTCATTCATTCTTAATTGGGTATATAGATAGTTTAATTACACTAGGATTTACTAACATAAGCTCTTGTGGAATGGAAGGGTTTCAAGAGTGGGTACAAGAAAGAGCAAAAACTAATACGACTCAATCTTGGGCTGGGATAATTCTCTCTTGTTCTGGAAGTGAACAAGCTGCTTTTAATAGGTTTTTTGAAGAATTTGAGCAGTTCTTAAAGCAGAAAAATGATTCAAAAATTCAAAAAAGTGAAGATATTTCAAGGCTTAGTGAGGAGATGAGTTTTCCTCGGTTTGATATTTACAACGAGATTCCAAGTAATATAAAGAAAAGACCAGGAATGTTTTTAGGCAGAAGTTCAATTACTAGACTTGATATGCTTCTGCGAGGATATAGTCTGGCTCGAAGAGAAGTTGGCGTACCTCCAACTGAGCCAGAAAGGGAATTTGAAGGTTTTCAATCATGGGTTGAAGAAAAATATGGAATTAACTCAGGTCAGTCATGGGCTAAGATAATCCTTTTCTATTCTGTAGATGAGCATGAAGCACTACAGAAATTTTTTGAATTGTTTGAAGAATATTTGAATAGAAATAAGAGTTTAGAGCTAGATGAAAATTGTGGTTAAGCAGAGAGTATTAAGGTGCGTTAGCCTATGGCATAACACACCCTACTCCCTGGAATACTTTTAAGCTAAAACCTCTGTTTGTAGTAGCGCCTTACGTAATGCTGTTACTGCTTCTTCTGTTTCTATCAATCTATTGAGAGCAAGCGCAACATCATCTTCAACCTTCAGCAGTTTAGCTGCTTTTTTTACAGCCTTTTGCTCTTCAATTGAGTAATCATTATCGGCACGGGACATTTGAATTGCATGATACAACAATGACCTGGATTTCGACCAAGTAGAAACATCAACTGTAATCTTACTCAGCAGGTTTTCTAAGTCAGCATTTTTGTAGTTAAATGTTTTGTATTTTTCTATTAGTTCTTCAGGAGCACCAACTAGACGCTGATGATTTAGTAACCAATTAAGTTCGGCTTCTGAAACCTCTCCATCAGCTCCAGCAATAGCAAGCAGTGCATATCCGTAGTTAAGGTACGCTTCAGTAGGAGCTTCTGAAATACCTAAGTTCTTTTTCATAAATTCTGAAGCAGGTATTGCTTCTTTAAGATTGCTCATGAATTACCTCTTTGATTGTTTTGAGAATTTACTATTTGGCAAATGCTATCTATAAAATTTAAGAATTATTATCTAGGTTTTTAATTAGTGTTTACCAATTAAATTCCTCGATAAAATTGTTGATATCTTACTATTTTTATAGATGCCTTTAGATATTCTCACCATCAAATTAAAAATGCAAGGACAGTTAAGACAGTTAAGACAGTTAAGAAAATTACTTGACTAATTTTCTTACAAGCAGCTAAAAATATAGCCTCTGGTAAAAGAGGCGAGCAACGCAATTTTGTCAAGTGCTAATATCAAAAACGAAAATACACTATTTCGAGATGCATAGGCACAGCCAAACCCAGGCATTGCAACGAAAAAACCTGGCTTTATTGATAATTTCGTAATGTAATTGATAATTCAACCCTGGACTAATGCCCAATGCCCTAATTTAAAAAGGCGGTAGTTCTTTAAGAATTGTGAACCGGATATGATTAATCGCTAAATCACCGATGGGGATATCTTCTTTGGTTAGCCGTTCACCTTGACTTGTAACCGTTTCAAAGGTGATACCTTTGCCAATTTCAATGTGATACCAGCATAAGCCCATAAAAAAGCGCGTCGGATAAGGGCCACCTTCACCTATATCGTCAGGATTTGATTCCATTGGCAACCAGCCAAAATTTGGGACGTAGAATTCTAGCCAAACATGATTAAAGTCTGGTTGTAGCGGTACTCCTATGAAGTCACTATGGGGAGGACATTTGTACCTACCTACGGTACGGCAGGGGATGCCATTTAAACGGGATAAAGCAAGTAAAACGCCGACATATTCGCCACAAGAACCAACACCCCGCTCTAAAACCGTATCTGGTGTGTCAATGTAAGGTTTAATACCGTAGGATAACTCATCATAAACGTAGTTGCGGATGCTGTGCATTTTCCGCAGCACATTGGTTTCAGAACCAATCGCTTCTCTGGCGGCACGGCGAACAATGGTAGTATCCATTGCTAAATCGTCGTCATCCACTAAGTAGCGTGTTTGCAATTCTGGCGACAGTTCAGGAACGTCTTCTACATCTCTAGGTGTAATCCGATATTTAATTCCTCGAACTTCTAAAAGTGCTTTCCAGCCAAATATATGCCGTTCGCCTGGGGCAAGAGAATCAAATTTAAAGACTGCTACACGTTGCCCTTCTATCACTTCTTCGGTGAAGGGTATACCAATGGGTTCAACGTGTTTCACCTTTTGACGCTCAGTTTCCGATGGTAGGGCGATGCGCCATTCGACATCGGGCAAATAAACTTCGTCTAGAGGTGCAATTTCCTCAGCATAAGACATTTCAATCAGATAGCCATTAGAGAGGGCATAGCGCTTATCTGGCTGGTAATGATAATACAGAGGATGAATAAAAGTGCGATCGCGGAATGTTAATTCATGACTCGGATCGGCATTGGGGTTATCCCGGATATAAGGCTCCTCTGAGGCGTAGGCGACATAAATACTTTCTTTACCTGTTTCGTCATTTTTATGGATTGCTATGCCTGTAGGGCATTCAAAGGGTGTCAGAACGCTGAATTGCAACTCTCCTGTGGCTCTGTCCATCGCGTAAACTGATTGTTCGGTGCGATCGCAAATCCATAGGATTTCTTGGTTGACTGCCAAATTCTCTATCCCAACTCCAGGGGCATAAAATCTGGTAATCTCTTTTCGCGTTTCGCGGTCAAAAACCAGAATGTAGCCCAGCCTTTGGCAACTAACATAAACTGTTGTTTCCCAAACAGCAACGCCATCAGCCGGATAAGGCAATGTTACAAAATGTTCTAGACCCAAAGCATCGAGCTTGCACAAATAAACACTATTTTCTCGGCTCACCCACAGGGTATCATCCCACGCCGCTAAACCAGTGACATCGGTAAATTCTTCAACTTGATGGGAATTGAGAATTTTACTGTTGTCAGAGGTGGGATCGATCTCCAGTAGATGCCCTTTAATACTGTCAATAGCAATCAATCTATCTTTGATGAAAGTAATGCCACACAGGGCAGCAGCAGTAAGCGGTCGAATTGTTTTTTGCCCAAACATCTGGCTAACGGTCAAAGTGGGGAGTGCAAAACTCATAAAACCTTGTGGTAAGTGTAAAAAACCCTCACCTTTAGGTAGGGGAGGAAACATGGCTCAAGCGGTTTTACCGCCGTCACACCAATTGCTTGAGATGGAAAATCCTAGTCGAGCAATGGCTCCCCCGATCGGGGTGGATGAAGAGTGCTGAGTTAAAAGAATGCCCACAATGGGCGTTGCTCTTACCAAGTACATCAATTAGTGGTTTTCGATCGCCACGTTTACAGCGGGGTACTAATAATTATCGGTACAATGTGTTCCGATAAACTCTTTCGTGAGAAATAATACTATGTCAAAACGGGAGGAATTTACAAATGTTAAGAATTACATATACACTCATACAACTGGGCGATCGCCTTAATGTAACTTTAGGAGATGGAATTCCTGCCATCACTAAATTATGATCGAATTTTGTAACCATTTGCTGTGACCTACACGATGTCTGCTAATTCTCTGCCTGAAGGTGCCGCCGTTTGGCATAGTTTAGAAGTTGATAAAGCGCTAGACCTGCTTGATAGTAATGCAGACAGTGGCTTAACACCCCAAGAAATTCAACAGAGATTGCAAAAATACGGCCCCAACGAACTTGAAGAAACGGCTGGCCGTAGTGCTTGGGAAATTCTGCTGGATCAGTTCAAGAACATTATGTTGTTGATGCTGATTGGCGTAGCTCTAATTTCTGGGTTTTTAGACCTGATGGCTTTGCGGGAGGGCAGATTAAAGCCCGGTGAAGTGCCATTTAAAGATACGATCGCGATTTTAGCAATTGTCATCCTCAATGGCATACTCGGCTACGTCCAAGAAAGCCGCGCCGAAAAAGCCCTGGCTGCGTTGAAAAAAATGACTTCTCCCTTAGTGCGGGTGCTCCGCGACGCCAGACTGGTGGAGATAGCAGCTAAAGAACTAGTTCCAGGGGATGTAATGCTGCTAGAAGCGGGGATGCAGATAGCCGCAGATGGACGCTTGATCGAACAGTCTAATTTACAAGTGCGTGAGTCGGCATTGACTGGTGAAGCCGAAGCGGTGAATAAACAGGCATCACTAAAATTGCCGGAGGACACATCATTAGGCGATCGCCTCAATGTCGTGTATCAAGGAACTGAAGTAGTCCAAGGACGCGGCAAGGTTCTGGTGACAAACACCGGCATGACTACAGAACTGGGTAAAATTGCTGCAATGTTGCAGGCGGTGGAAAGTGAACCTACGCCTTTACAGCAGCGGATGACTCAACTGGGTAATGTCCTAGTTACAGGTTCTTTAATACTTGTGGCGATCGTCGTCGTTGGCGGTGTCATCAAGGACGGAGGTTTTAAAAATATTCAAGAACTCTTGGAAGTTTCCTTGAGTATGGCGGTTGCTGTAGTTCCAGAAGGTTTACCAGCTGTAATTACCGTCACCTTGGCATTGGGAACCCAGCGAATGGTGCGCCAAAATGCCTTGATTCGCAAATTGCCAGCAGTGGAAACGTTGGGTTCTGTAACGACCATCTGTTCTGATAAAACTGGCACTCTGACCCAAAATAAAATGGTGGTGCAATCCATTTCCACCAACAACAAAACTTTTCGCGTCAGCGGCGAAGGTTATGCACCCACAGGAGACTTTCAGTTAAATGGTCAAAAAATTTCCCTGGAGGAATCTCCAGAAATTTCCGCGTTAGCAGTAGCCTGTGCTGTTTGCAATGATTCAGTATTGCAAAAAGAACAAGGTGAATGGGCAATTTTAGGAGATCCGACAGAGGGAGCATTACTCACCCTGGCGGGAAAAGCCGGAATCGAAAAAGACCAGTGGAACAGTAAGTTACCTCGCGTTGCGGAGTTCCCCTTTTCTTCGGAACGGAAGCGGATGAGCGTGATTTCTCAGGTGGAGGGAGTCGCCACAGGTGAAGCATCTTCAAGAGGTGTTGACCCAGCGATCGCTGGTTTTCTCCAATCGGAACCTTATTTAATGTTTACCAAAGGTTCTCCAGAGTTAACTTTGGCGCGTTGCACTCAGATTCATTTGGGTAATGACACGGGTACTTTCACCGAAGAACAACGCCAGAAAATTTTGGCAGAAAATGACCTGATGGCGAGTAAAGGTTTACGGGTGCTAGGTTTTGCCTACAAACCTTTGATGGAGATTCCACCGGAAGGTTCAGACGAGATATCCGAGCAAGATTTAGTATGGCTGGGATTGGTGGGAATGCTAGATGCGCCACGCCCAGAAGTCAGGGCAGCGGTGCAAGAGTGTCGAGAAGCAGGTATTCGCCCAGTGATGATTACTGGCGACCACCAATTAACAGCACGAGCGATCGCTACCGATTTAGGAATTGCCCAAGAAGGCGATGCCTCCGGCAACCCCTCCGGTGTACGCGTTCTCACCGGTCAAGAATTGCAACGGATGACTGACCAGGAATTAGAGCAAAACGTTGACCTGGTGAGCATCTATGCCAGAGTTTCCCCAGAACACAAACTGCGAATTGTCCAAGCACTGCAACGCCGGGGTAGATTTGTGGCGATGACCGGCGATGGTGTTAACGATGCCCCAGCCCTCAAACAAGCCGACATCGGTATTGCAATGGGTATTACTGGCACTGATGTCAGTAAAGAAGCCAGCGACATGGTGTTACTTGATGACAACTTTGCCACTATTGTCAGCGCCACCAAGGAAGGTAGAGTTGTTTATACCAACATCCGCCGCTTTATTAAATACATCTTGGGCAGTAACATTGGTGAAGTTCTGACAATTGCAGCCGCACCCTTAATTGGTTTGGGAGGCGTTCCCCTGACTCCTTTACAAATTTTGTGGATGAATTTGGTGACAGACGGTTTACCAGCCTTGGCATTAGCTGTGGAACCTCCAGAACCGGATGTCATGCAACGTCCGCCTTTTAGTCCCCGCGAAAGTATTTTCGCTAGGGGATTGGGTTCTTATATGATTCGCATTGGCATCATCTTTGCCATTATCACCATTGCCTTGATGTGGTGGGCTTATCAACATACCCATGCTGCTGGGTATCAGGGAAATCCTGAAGCTTGGAAAACAATGGTATTTACCACCTTGTGTATTGCCCAAATGGGTCATGCGATCGCTATTCGCTCCAACAACCGACTGACCATTGAGATGAATCCCTTCTCTAATATCTTTGTACTAGCGGCTGTTGTCGTTACCACGATTTTGCAGTTGATGCTAGTTTATGTCCCACCCCTGCGAGATTTCTTTGGTACTCATTACCTGAATATGCAAGAATTGGGGGTTTGTATTGGCTTCAGTGCCTTAATGTTTGTCTGGATTGAAGCGGAAAAGATATTTTTGCGGATTATGGGCAAGAAGGCTGTTTGAAAAAGTGAGGAGTTGGGAGTTAGGAGTTGGGAGTTAGGAGTTATGAGTTGAAGAACATTTTGCATTCACAACTCATAACTTAAAATTCCTCACTCATCACTCATAATTTCTAACTTTTAACTCCTCACTCCTCACTTTTCGTTATGTACCTAAAAACTCTAAACCTCCGACAATTTCGCAATTATCAAGACCAAAAGGTTGAGTTTACTGCTGCCAAAACAATTTTGGTAGGTAATAACGCTCAGGGAAAATCGAATTTGTTGGAGGCGGTGGAGTTGCTAGCGACATTGCGATCGCACCGCATGAGCCGCGATCGCGATTTAGTTCAAGAAGGGGAAGCCATAGCCCAAATTGATGCCACCCTTGAGCGACAAACAGGTGTTAGTGACCTGACCTTAACCTTGCGCCGTAATGGTCGCCGTAGCGTTGCTCTCAATGGCGAATCTATCCGCCGTCAAATGGATTTTCTCGGCGTTCTCAATGCAGTCCAATTTTCCAGCTTAGATTTAGAACTAGTACGCGGCGGCCCGGAAGGTCGCCGCAACTGGTTAGATACACTATTAATTCAACTAGAACCAGTTTATGCTCACATTTTGCAGCAGTATAACCATGTGTTACGCCAGCGCAATGCCTTTTTAAAAAAAACTCAAGACTCAGCACTGGATACAGAGCAATCAGAACTAGCGGTGTGGGATGCACAGTTAGCGACCACAGGAACCAGGGTAATTAGACGACGCGATCGCGCTATCCAAAGATTAGCTCCCATTGCTACCACCTGGCACGGCAGTATTAGCGGCAGTACAGAAGTTCTACAAATCAAGTACGTGCCGAATATTCCTTTAGAGGATAACCAGCCAGAAGAAGTGCAGCAAGCTTTTTTAGCAAAAATTCAGCAGCGAGCCGTTGCTGAAATGCACCAAGGCACGACTCTTGTCGGCCCGCATCGAGACGAAATAGAATTAACTATTAACCAGACACCCGCTCGTCAATATGGTTCTCAAGGTCAACAACGAACCCTGGTTCTAGCTTTAAAATTAGCCGAATTACAATTAATTGAAGAAGTCGTCAAAGAGCCACCATTACTATTACTAGATGATGTTCTTGCCGAACTAGATTTATCCCGCCAAAATCAATTACTTGATGCCATTCAAGACCGCTTTCAAACGCTGATTACTACCACTCACTTGGGTTCCTTTGATTCCCAATGGTTGAAGTCATCCCAAATTCTTTTGGTGAAAGCAGGAGAGCTAACAATTAAAAATTAAAAATTAAAAATTTATTTAAAGACATTTTCATCTGGGGATTTATAGCGTCTATACTGTATGCTCTACTCTGATTTTTTGTGATGTTTTTCTAACCTTTTAAAAACATTGAGAACCAAAAAAGTCAGCGTGGCACTGATTAATCCTAACTGCCATAAACCACAGCCAGCAGCAATTCCCAATGCAGACGAAACCCAAATAGCCGCTGCTGAGGTGAGTCCATGAATTTCAAGTTGCTGTGACTCTTGGGAAGATTGGCGCACAATTTCTCCAGCACCGAGAAATCCTACACCAGCTGCAATCCCTTGAATAACGCGGCTAAGTGCATCAGGACTAGCTTGTAGTCCTCCTGTTTGCATGATTATCAAGGTAAATAAGGCTGAACCTAAACTCACCAGCATGTGAGTTCTTAAACCAGCTGGTTTGTGCCTAATTTGACGTTCTAAGCCGATGATTGCTCCAATAAGCAATGCAATACATAGCCGGAAGCTGATATTCAGCCAATCATTAGTTGCAAGGTAGTAAGTATTTGACAATGTTTAGTCTGATATGGAGAATTCTATATACTAGGTTAAATCGTAATATTTTTATAAAAATAGTACAAAACTATTCTAATGTTTTATTAATGGAGTTTAATCCAATGGGTGTAGTGCAATAGCCTACCTCAATATTCGGAATCTATCAATTTAGGAATGGTTTTGAAACGGAGAATTAATATTTTCCATTATTAGGATTATTTTTCAACAAGATAATATTATTCTGGTCAATAAATGGAGATTTGCATTGTTAAATTGTGGCAACGATAGTCATATGGGCAAACTACATGAATTTTAAGTTTATTAAAATGACTGAGCCACAAAATTATACCTTAAATTGTTAGATTTAACCTATATACTCAACAATTAAATACGATCCGACCATGTATAAGTAGAGCAAATCAGCTATACAGCGTATTTAAAGTTACTGAAGTACACAACGATTCGCCTCAAAGCCAGCTATCAAGCCTGTTTTAATTCTGATTTCTGACTCCTGTTAGCGCAGCAGGGCGTAGCCCATTCCGAATTCTCCTCTATCCTGCTTCAAAACCCGTAACTTTGTAATTTATGCAAAAGAAAACTGCTATAAGTCCTGAGTACTTTTTATTCAGAAGTCAGTGGATTAACCTGATAACATACCAAAAAGAAATGGCTGTGGCTACAAATAGACAACTAACAAATTGAGTGAATAAACTCTACTGGCTAGATCAAATTAAACTACAAGACCGTGCCAAAGTAGGTGACAAAGCCTTTTACTTGAGCAAAATTATCCAGCGTGGCTATCCGGTGATGCCTGGTTTTGTAGTTTCGGCAGAAATTTTGCGGCAATTTCTCGAAAATCTCAATAGTTCAGAATCATTAGTGGCTGACTTACCCCATTCTTCGCTACACCTTGATGTCACTAATTGGCGTCAACTTCAGCAGGTGGCAAGTCGCTTGCGCCAAGAAATTCTGACTGCGACTGTAACCCAGGAGTGGGTGAGTACAATTTTCCAAGCCGCTAGAGAATGGCAAACTAGCTGTTTGATTCTTCGACCTTCTTTGGCAGTATCAACTGCTATTCCAGGTATAAACAACAATATATCGGGTTTACTGGAGTCGGTATTTTGCCAGTGCGAACCGGAAGCGATCGCTTTGGCTCTAAAGCGTACCTGGAGTCAAATATTTCGGGCCCGGAGTCTATTATATTGGCAGCACTTAGGGATTAATCTGCAACAAATTAATCTCGCAGTTTTGGTACAACCTGTTGAAAATGCGATCGCCAGTGGCTCGCTCACAACCAACTCCTCTGGGTGGGAAATTGAGGCTACATGGGGATTAGGAATTGCGATCGCACAAGGCGAAATCCAGCCAGATGTTTACTACATTCAACCAGAAACTGGGGTTGTGCTTGAGCAACAACTGGGCAATAAAATGCTGGCTTATGGTGTTGATGATGCAGCATCTAAAGTTTTTTCGCAACTCGTGCCGAACTCAGCGTTAACACCAGATCGCACCTGTCTGATTACCTATATGCTTCCAGAAGCTCAACAAAAACAGTACTCTTTACAAGAAGAATACTTACAACAAATAATTGCTCTGGGAACTCAACTGGTAAGTGAACTAGGTAAAACTTTTACCATTAAATGGACTCTCGCTGGGAAAACTACATCTGGCAAGCTCTACATAACACAAGTGAGTCCTTCAAAATTAATTTCCCACACACACTTCATTCGGGGGCTAGGGGCAGCCGGGGGACGTGTTTCAGCCACTGCCTTGGTAATTAATAATCCCCAACAGAAACCCGAACAACTACCTAAAGGAGTAATTTTAGTAGTACCCACGATTACACCTGATTGGTTGCCATTATTGCAACAAGTTGGTGGTATTATCACAGAACAAGGGGGATTAACCAGTCACGCGGCAATTCTGGCTAGAGAATTAGGTATCACAGCAGTAGTAAATGCAACATCTGCCACAACTTTAATCAAAACTGGCGAACGATTGCTGCTTGATGGTGACAGAGGAGAAGTTTATCGCATCAAAGGAGACTCAAAGGAAGAGATGGAGAGAGGGAGAGAAGAAAATCTTCTTCCCTCCCATCACCCCAACCCGAAAGCGCCTCATCCTGCTGTTACGTCTCATGTACCTATGATTGCTACCCAACTGCTGGTTAACTTGAGTCAATCGACTTTAATAGAACAAGTGCAAAACCTGCCTGTGGATGGAGTGGGATTGTTGCGTTCCGAATTGATGGTACTAAATATATTAAACGGGCAACATCCTAATAGTTGGATTTTAAGCGGGCGCCAGGCAGAATTGTTAGAGCTATGGTCTGAGCAAATTATGCAGTTTGCCCGTGCCTTTGCCCCAAGACCAGTTTTTTATCGTTCTTTAGATTGGCGATCGCAAGATTTACCATCATTGCGTGATAGCTTAGAATCTTCGCCACAATCGATGTTAGGTGAACGCGGCACTTTTAGCTATTTACGAAATCCCGCAGTATTTGAGTTAGAACTAAAAGCTTTGGCAAGCGTACAGGAAGCTGGTTACAGCAATGTTAATCTACTGTTGCCTTTTGTGCGGACTGTAGAAGAATTTGTCTTTTGCCGTCGCAAAGTTGAGCAAGCTTTTTTAACCGAGGTGGCGCAGTTTCAATTGTGGATGATGGCAGAAGTACCAAGTGTTTTGTTTTTATTACCAGAATATGTGAAAGCAGGTGTAGCCGGAATTTCCATTGGTACAAATGACCTGACCCAATTATTGCTAGGAGTGGATCGAGAACAAGGACAGCTAGCAAAAGTATTTAATGAACGTCATCCAGCGGTTATGAGTGCGATCGCTCAACTGATCCAAATGGCTAAAAGTGCCGGTATACCTTGTTCAATCTGCGGTCAAGCACCAGCCCTCTATCCAGAAATCATTGATCGCTTAGTGGAATGGGGTATAACTTCCATTTCTGTGGAACCAGAAGCAGTCGAGCGAACATATCAAGCGATCGCTCGTGCTGAACAACGTTTAATTTTAGCAGCAGCACGACGTGAATTAAAGTAATCCTATTAAATAGCAATACAGTTCAGATAAGACCAAAACTCTTGTAGAGACGGCGATTTATCGCGTCTCAAAAACCCAAAATTTTTGCCACTAGCCCTTAACCCAAGCGTATTGTATTAAATTAGGATCAGTTTCGCGCAAAAACTACTGTATAAATACGATCAACAATCATGAGTTTGGCGCATCGAACTAGTCAAGAAATGGCTCAATCTCTACTTCCTGAAGTGGATTGGCGCGGAGGTGATGAATATGAAAATGAACCTTACAAAGCTTTGATTAACACCCAACTTGCGAAAGAAGTCCTTCAGTGGGTTCCCCGCTACAAATGGCGGTAATGAAGCAAGGCTTCAGCAATACAATAAATCGCCATGTTGAAGCTTTCAGGAGTGTCAATTTTTAACGATATTAGGACTTACGCACAGGTAACGGAAAATCGAACCACAGAGGCACAGAGAACACGGAGGAATAAGAGTTTGAGAGGTATTTTGCGTAAGTCCTGGATATTACAAAAGACCCCACCTCAATATACTCATTTGGTGGGGTAGCGATGTCTACGACGGGCTACGCCTACGCGTGAAAAACCGAAATCATTAATATCGATAAATTGCCGCAACGGCTGTGCTATATGGAATCTCTTCAAAGGGAACAGCGTAAACTGTGCCGCCGTTTAATAAAGTATGAGCAGCAACAAAATCCAACAAATCCTCATCACCAGCTTCTTTTTCTGGGTGCAAATAAACCGTTTCAGAAGTTGGATCGAATAAACCCCACTGTTGCTGACCAACTGCAACTAGTAATGAATCCACTCGTTGGTAATAAGCTGCTGATACAACTTCTTCGAGGTTGTTAGATGCTTTACCAGTATCACCACCAAACAGTTCGTGAAATTGCTCCAAAACTGCTTGCTGCGACTTTTGGAAATCAGCCTCGACAATCGGCCAAGCTTGATCGTGTAACCCTTGGGCGCTAAGAATTTCTGGATTACCGGTAATAGCTTCATCCATTAAATGCTGGTAAGTATTTGCCTGTCTATACAAAGGCAAGAGATACTCTACCCCAGCCAGCACCAAAGGCGCTTTTTGTAATTTCAGTTTTTCGTATAATGCGCGATCGACAATTTGAAAGAATTGGAGAATGTCTTCTTGATGTTTATCCCTATCAGGGCTTCCTTGTCCGTGAAACGTACCCGGCTGTGAAAAAGGATTAGAGGTTCCCCCTTTTGGTGTTGCAATGCGAAACTGGCCTTCTTTAGCAGTCTCGTCTCTTTGCAAAGCTTCATCTAGACTTTTAGGGAGATTTTCTACTTCCACTTTATTGATGCTGTAGCGTGTTCCTTCAAAAAACCTGACATCTTGTTGGCTCAAAGCCAGTATATAAAAGCGACCATTGCCATTTAAAATTGGCAGCAGTGGTTTGATGTGAAATCGGTCTGTAACCACGACCAACTCTTGAAAATCAATTGGCAGGGGATAATAGCGAAAAATATTGTCAGAAATAAAAATTGCCAGCCCTTGCTCTCCTATTTGCTCCCAAAACTCTTGGGTATCAATTTCTTGGGATTTTTCCAACAATGCGATCGCATCTTCCTGTGTCAAACCCGCATCAATTAAACGAGCCTCTGCTTCCCTGACCAAATTTTTAAAGCGAATTGGGTCTTGTCGCACTTCTGGCCCGGCTGGGTGCGTTGGCATATAAATGGAAACACAATTTCCTTTTGGCTGTTCTATTAATGTCTTGATTTCCTCTTTCGAGATTAATTGCATATTATATCCCTCCTATCAACATGACTAGATACATCAGAGCAGACCATCGATATTCAAGGATCTGATCGGACGTTATTTTCAGGTGATGGCGGTTGAAGTTCAACCGTTTGCTTCTGAGTTTATTTCACCTCAAGGAGGGTTTAGTTGCATCTTTCTTTTGATAGGCAATATTCATCAAAGAAATTACTAATTAAAACCCCAAAATTAAGAGCCAAAATTGCCACGTCGATCAAATGTTTGGCGTATTAGAGTTTGTGCGTCCTGAGTTTATCCCTATTCTGCCATTTGATTGGCTAAGACCTAAAGTTACTCGTTTCATAATCCAGTACAAACCTGCAAGTACCACAAAGGTGATAGCAATAATCACCAGGGGCTGTTTTCCCAGAATTTCTTCTACCCCCTTGGTAATTACGGCATCGGGTTGAGTAATAAAATCCCAACTGTTGAAACGCAAAAATCGCCCCCAATAAACACCAACAGCACAGAGAAAATGTGTAATCGTCTCAACGCGCCAAATCCATTGGCTCTTACCGATGCGATGTAAGTAGTGACCCCAATTAATTAACGATATTACATAAGCTTCAAATCCACCGAGAATTACTAGCAAATACACAGGAATAAGTACTAAAGTAATCATCCACACCGATTGAATCGTGCGGATATCATCTATCAAGTGAATTACATCAGTCAACAAATATGGTGCATTTGGTAAGAAAGCATAGAAAACTAAGAATCCTAGCCACCAAAGCCAAGTACCACCGCGCCTCATGCGAAATAGCCAGACACTCAAAGCCAAAGGTATAAAAGCCAGAAACAAATTCCAAGTCATCCAACTCATATTAATTCGCAAGACTTGCACGACTCTGGCTATCAATTCTTCTTTCATAGGTGCTTACTCGGAAGATATTTGATTGATGTAGATTCACTCTGTAGTGTTAGTGTTAACCTTAGCGATCGAGTTTTTGTAGCCTCCAAGAAAATTAATTTTCTCCAAGATCGGACAAGATTTTTATGTCAGTTAAAAGTAAATGCATACTGATATATGTCCAAAACTTAGAGTTTTTGTATATTTTATGCTGGAGGATGAAATTTATCAATCAATCGGCTTAAGTCTACTAGTATAGCCAGAAAATCATCAGGGTAAAACACACTACCGAAAGGTAGTCTGAGCAACGAAAACGCTACGAATAAGTGATGGTGGACTTTTTTAATTGCAATGTATGCCTCTGTGCTAACTATTATATTGATTTCATTTTGCCCTGCTAGAGTTCCAGAAGCATTCAAAATTTTGGTCAAGTTAGCCTTTGCTTAGGGGTGGGCGAGACGCCATTGGTGTCAAGTTAACGTGAAACCCGCTTGGTGACAACGCTTTGCCCTCACCCCCAACCCCTCTCCCCAAGGGAGCTACGGTGTACACACAAGTCTTCTAGAGTTGCACCACAGCCTTTTGATCCCCC